>JAEUSA010000125.1 GCA_016788945.1 Leptospiraceae bacterium | reverse complement strand
AAATTATCGGCGAGCGCGTTGAGCGCAAAACGGAAGCGCCAATAGTCGTGCAGCAGAATGTCGGTCTCAAAACCGAGCCTGAGGTTTGACTCCGCCACATTGATAAAGTTGTGCCGGTAGGTTGAAGTTATCTTGAACAGCGTCAGTTCGCGCATCAGCGGCAATTTATAGCCGCCAAGCCGGTAGTAGAACTGGAAATCGTTTGTATTCATCGTATCGAACTGTATCGAGTACGCCGCACTGTCGAGTACGCCGATGCCGTTGAAATGGTTGTATTTGCGCTGGTTCAGCCCGTAGAGGTTGGCGGTAAAGCCGCGCGTAAAGTCGTAATCTGCCTGCGTGCGCGCGATGAGGTCTGACCAGCGCTCGCGTTCGGTGAGCGCATTGGGGTAGGGGCGCAGATCGCGCGTTGCCGATACCGAGATCAGCGCATAAGGGTTCAGATCTGAAATGACCGAACTGGTGATCGCATGAGCACGGTCGTGATAAAAGGTCAGGTCGTCGCCGCGGTCGAGAAAAGAATACCGGCGCACATAGACACCTTGCGCGTAGAGAAAGGGATAACCCACGCGCAGCGTGTCGTTCGTAAACAGGTAGCCATAGCTTTGCCGGGCCATTTCACGCTGCAACAAGATGTCGTTCTGGTCGGTGTAGCTGTACTGTACCCCCAACCCGGCCGAGGGTATAAAATTGAGCCACGGGAAAAAACTGAAATAGAAGCTGACCTGATCGAAGCCGTCGTTTCTGAGGAATGCTTTGACCGGCGTCGAGGTGATGTCGCGGTAATAACGGCTGAATTGCGTGTTGAGCTGAATACGGTTCATGATGCCCTTAAAGACACCCTCGCCGCCGCGCGCGAGGTACATACGGTTGGTGAACATCAGCTCGGGGGTGAGATCATACACGGGGGCGTACTTTGAATCGGCGTCGACGGAAGCCTGATACCAGGCCAACTGCCTGATCGCACGCAGAGAAACCTGCGTGTCTTTGTTGGTATGCGATATACCTGTTTCCCAGTTGAGCAGGTTGGTCTGCAGGTTATTCTGCGAAAAGCGCGGGCGGTAGACAGCATTGAGAGTCAGATCGGGTTCATAACGTTCGCCGAATTCGAGTTCGAAGTTGCGGTGTTTGTAATGTTCAAAGCGCACATACGCCGAAGTTACCGAGTCATCTTGGCTCGAACGCCTGAGGTTGGTCTTTAAGTCGGCTTTAACCTTGTACCAGAACGTCTGCGTCTCGCCATAGCTGCCGTCGGGCTGCAAAACCTGATTGGTGACAACAGTCGTACCGGTGCTGTCCGTTGTCGTGCGCCGCGCTTTGAAGTTCGAAATCGCGGTATCAAAGTTATATTTCAGCGCGTCGCCGTCACGGCGCAATCCGGTGCCGAACAGATAACCCGCCTTTTCGTACCAGTCGAACATCAGTTTGCCGTGCTGCGGTTGCCACGAACTGTTGTTGGCGAGCGGATTCGAAAAATTCCAGGTGTTTTGCAGAAAATGCCCTTTTGATATGTTGTTACCGTATTGCGTAATGATGCCTGTGCCCGCCTCAGACTGCAAAATCAGCGGCCAATAGAAGACCGGAGTTTGACCGACGTAGTAGACGGCTGACAATGCCGCAATTTCGTTGTTCTTATACAACCACAGTTTGCGAGCTTTGAAATAATAGTGCGGATATTTTTCGTTGCAGGTGGTAAAGAACGCGTCGCGCGCGATATAACGGTTGCTCTCAATCTGTTTGATGACACTGCCCGAGAGAAAAAACGGGTCTGCCGAAGCTTTCGAAGAGTAGACGACGCCTGCGTTGTGTTTGTTGTCGTAATAAAACTTTTCGCCCGAAAGCCGGCTTTCTTCTGCTTCAAAAGAAACCTTGCCCTCGCCGAAAATTTCCCCGGTTTTGGTATTAATTTTTACCGTTTCGGCGCGCAGAAAGGCTTTGCCCGAGCGCACGATGATACCGCCGCGCAGGATAAAAATACCCTCATCACCTTCGGAGATGGTGACATACTCGGCTTCAGAGGCCCTGATGATTTCGATGGTGCCGGCACCGTTGCCGTTCGTTGCTTCTTGCTGTGCAAAAACGGCGGCCGGCTGCCATGCGGCCAAGAAGAGCAGACACGCGATACATCCGCGCAGAAAACCGGGCGATGATGCAGACACGCGTTTCGTAAGGGTAAACGCGCACATACGCCGTCAAATAAAGTAACGGTTAATAACCCCTGTATCGACGGGCGCGCTGAACACCTGCTCTTTGCCGGTTGTCGGGTGTGTATACCGCAGGCGGATCGCGATCAGGCCTATGGCATTTTTCCGGTGTTGCAGCTTCAAACCGCCGTATTTGACATCGCCGATCAGCGGCGCTCCGTGCGCCGCCATCAGCGCGCGAATCTGGTGAAATTTTCCGGTTTCTATGGTGACGTCATAAAAGTAGCGTCCCGCTGCCTCACCAACGAGGCGCGCCGTGAGCAGATACTGTGAACCGGTCTCGGGCCGGGCGCGTGCGGCGCGGTCGACTTTGGCCATGTTGGCTGTGAGCACGATGCTTTTGGCGACACCGTGCCGGCCGAGCAGGGGTGCTGAGGTGATCGCGAGATAGTGCTTTTCAAGAGTGCGTTCGCTCAGCTGCGCTGAAATGCGCGCCGCGGCTTTCGACGTCCGCGCGAGTATCATGAGCCCCGCAGCGGGCCGGTCAAGCCTCTGTACGGCGGCGCAGAAGACGTTTCCGGGTTTTTGGTATTTTTCTTTGAGGTAAGCGGCGAAAATTTCATTGACCGATAAGTCGCCTGTCTGATCGCGCTGCGATAGCCAGCCGGGGGGCTTGAAGATTAACAGCTGATGGTTATCTTCGTGGACAACGAGGGGGCTCAGCGCTGCGACACAGCCCTTTCCGCTCTTGACGATTTTTGATATGCGACGCAGATCGAACACGTCTTCTGCCGTGAAAACCCGTGACGCATCGAACACGAACCCCGGTTCAAAAACGCGACAGAAACCCAAACGTATTTTCATCCGCACAACTCTTTTCGCTGCTCAAAGACATACCGGGCATCAGCATCGAAAAGGCCGAGCAGCTGCGCCGCCACTGGCTGGCGATGGTTGAATCAGAGGACCGCAGCGATCTCACCCGGTTAGAGAGCCCGCAGGATATTGCGCTCAAACATTACCTCGACTGCGCGCTACCGCTCAAATTCGTCAAATTACCCTCGCCGCTGCTCGACATCGGCACCGGCGCCGGTTTTCCTGGGCTTGTGCTGAAGATACTCTCTCCGGAAACTCAGGTGATTCTTGGCGAAAATCGCCCGAAGCGCGTTAAGTTTCTTGAAGCTTGCATCTCGGCTCTCGAACTTAAGGGCATCGAAGTTTTTGCCCACCGTATCGGTCCGCAGTTTCCCCTTGCCATTCAGGGGGTAGTGACCCGGGCACTCGAATCGGCGCGCGACACTCTTTATCGGGTGCAACCGTTTTTGCCGCAGGGCGGGCAGGTGATTCTGCTCAAAGGGCCAAAAGGCGACGAGGAAATTGCCGAAGCTATCCATGACGTACCCGATTTTACGCATGAAAAAACCTACCGCTATAATCTGGGCAACAGTGCGAACGAGCGCCGTTTGGTGGTTTTTACGCGTTTGCGCGAATCGGTGAGAAGTGTGAAAGATGCCAGTGCGGAAAAGCCCGAGCGGCAAGGGGTGGCTGTGGCAGGGGCGATGCGGCCCCCGCGAACGCTCGAGATTACCTCACGCGCCAACCCACAATTCAAAGCATTGCTTGCTTTGGGCGAGGCCAAAGCAATTCGCAAAGAAAAACGCTTTTTGCTGAGCGGTGAGCGGCTGGTCGCCGAGGTGCTTGCCAGTGAAAGGCTGCGCCAGAATCTGCTGATGCTTTTGACCGCGCCGGGCTTGAGCGAAATAAAAACTGCGGCAGAAACGATACTGTTGTCTGCGCAACTCTTTCGCGAAATCGATTTTTCTGGTACCCGCACACCGATTGCAGTGATGCGTACGCCAGAAATTTTACCCTGGTCGCCTGCGTTGCGCGGAGGAATCACGGTTTTTCTACCGTTTCAGGACCCCGGAAATATCGGGGCAGCGATCAGAACCGCCGCGGCATTCGGAGCGCAGCGCGTCGTTTTGCTGAAAGAAGCCGCTTCACCGTTTTTGCCGAAATCGGTGCGTGCCGCCGCCAATGCGCTTTTTCATATCGAGCTTTTTTCGGGACCATCGCTCGATGAACTAATCGCCTCAGGTGAAAAATTCTACCGTCTCGATGCCGTAGGTGAAGATATCGCGCGCATATCCTTCGGCGATGATGTCTGGTTATTGCCGGGTATCGAGGGGTACGGCTTTCGCACGACCGGCAACACCGTGGCTGTGAAAATTCCGATTGCGGGTGCGATTGAATCGCTGAACGCCCAGTCGGCGCTCAGTATTGCACTCTATGAAATTGCCCGGCGCCGGGGGCAGGCTTGACCTGTCGGCTGTGCGGCGGTACGACACGGCCGCTCTTGGAAAAAAGGGGGATTGACGGCAGAACTTACGCGATCCACCGTTGTGCAGATTGCACCGTCTGGCAAATTTCGCCGATGCCCTCCGAAGCCGAGCTGGTAGCCCTCTACCAAAGCGAATACTTCAGGCAGCGCAGCGACCGCGGTTATGCCGATTATACGTCAGAGAAAATCTACCGTTCGGTTGTCGCAACGCTCGGAAAAAATCTGGACGATCTTGGTTTTTTTCAATGGGAAAGCACGCTCAAAGAACCGCGACGGCTGCTTGAAGTCGGCTGTGCGTCGGGTCATGCTGTGGATTATTTTGATCGCCGCGGCTGGCACGCGCTCGGCATCGATGTCGCGGCCGAAATGGTCACGGCTGGCAAGGCCGCGGGCCGCAACCTGACCTGCGCCGATTTCTTGAGCTTCGATTTTGGCGCGCAGAAATTTGATCTCATAACGCACTGGGCGACACTCGAACATTTGCCGCAGGCCGAGGCATTTCTGCGCCGTATGGCCGCGCTGCTGGCGAGCGAGGGTAAAATTTATCTGAGTACATGCAATACGGGGTATTTTGCGCGACGTTACGGCGCTCAGTGGCGCTATCTCAATGTTCCGGAGCATGTCTTTTATTTTAACCGTAAATCTCTCGCGTATCTGGCCGAAAAATGTTCATTGCGGATAACGCAGGCGTTCAGTTATGGCTCGGGTTACACGACGAAAGAAACAGCCGGCTGGTTATACCGGCTGAGCAAGAGTGTTGCCGATCGCGCGGCCAAGTGGGCGCTTTCGGGTGACATGATTGTCGTTGAGTTGATGGCCGATACCGAACGCGTTTACGCGGCCGATACCGCCATGGTTGCCGGTATGGCCGAGTCGTGAAGTATCGGCTATACCATCGCTACATGATGTGGCGAATGAACTTCTGGAACGTCTCTCTGAATTGCCCGCCGTAGGGCGGATAAAAAATCTGCATCGGATTAAACAACCGGGATTGCTTAAACACCGCCCGTTCGTGCGAGAATGCCTTGAAACCGTGATGGCCGTGGTAGCGACCGAGGCCACTGTTGTTGCAGCCACCGAACGGCAGTTTGGGATTAACAAACTGCATCAGGCAGTCGTTCACCGAAGTTCCGCCCGCGGCAGTATTGCGCAACACGTTCTCGATCGCATTTTCTGACGATGAGAATACGTAGAGTGCGAGGGGTTTTTCTCCGCGGCGGATATACTCTACCGCCTCGTCAAGGTGACGATAGGTGATGATCGGCAACAGTGGCCCGAATATTTCTTCTTCGAGAATTTTGCTGCCCTCGGCGATATCGGTTACCACCGTCGGTGAGATATAGTTGTCGTGTTCGTCCATATCGCCGCCGAAAGCGACCTGAGCGCCTTTCTTTTTCGCATCGTCGAGCAGGCCTTTGACGCGGTCAAAGTGGCGGCGGTTGACGATGCGGCAGAAATCGGGCGAATTGCGCCATTCAATCGGCGTCTGGCCGTAGAACGACTTGACCGTATCGTGAATCGCGTCGATCAGCGCGATTTTTTTATCTTCAGAAACGAGTACATAGTCGGGTGCGATGCAGGTTTGGCCAGCGTTCACCCATTTACCCCAGGCAATGCGTTTACCCGCTTCGCGGATATCCGCGGAATTTTCGACGATGACCGGCGATTTGCCACCAAGTTCGAGCGTGCAGACCGAAAGATGTTCGGCAGCGGCTTTCATGACGACCTTGCCGATATTTGGTGCACCCGTGAAAAACATGTGATCGAAAGGCAATTTCAGCAGCTCTGTCGAAACCGAAGCGTCACCCTGAAAGACCGCAACCTCTTCTTCATAAAACAGATCTTTGAGAATGCGGTTGAGGAACTCGGCCGTATGCGGTGCATACTCCGAAGGTTTGAGCATCACTGTGTTTCCCGCGGCAATCGCGCTGATCAGCGGCGCCATGCTGAGGTTAAACGGATAATTCCAAGGCGCGATAATCAGCGTCTGGCCGAGTGGTTCGTAGTGGATTTCGCTGCGCGCGGTACCGAGGTGAATCGGTGTCTCAACAACCTTGGGGCGCATCCAGTCGGGCAGGTTTTTGATCGAGTCATGTATTTCGGCGATGGTCGGCAATACTTCGGCGAGATCGGCTTCTTCGCGCGGTTTTTTGTAATCTTGCCAAAGCGCTTGGTACAGATTTTCGCTTTCGGCAAAAATCTTCTCTTTCAGCTTTTTGAGTTTTTCGCGGCGTTCTTGCGCGCTGGTCTGTCTGAGGCTCCACTTGAACTTTTTCTGTAGTTCAAATACTCTGAGGATTTCAGACTTGATGTTCTTTTCGGCCATGGGTTCCCCTGACATTCCACCCGACGGCGGCAAGGTTTTTTGCAGTTTCATGCCGCAGAACTTACTGCATCCGCCGTCATTCGCCTTGGAAAAAACTGCTGTATTCGGCAAAAAAATTCAACACTTCAATGATTATAGCAGGATTTTACAAATGCGCTGCGCCAAAAGAATTATTGTGCTTCTGACTGAAGTCGCCAGAGCTGTACGGTGGGGCAATTCCAAAGCGATAAGCTTTGTCTGTGGAACAGCAGGGCGCTTTTTGCCGGCCGTCTACCTGATCTGGATTTTCATCACCAGGCAGCCGCGCTCATATGCGTGGCTCTCGACGGCAGTTTCACACTGGCACTCGAAGACGGCAAAGAATTTACCTGCACGAGTGTGCTCGTCGCGCCGCAAACGACGCATGCGCTGAAGCCCGGCGGAAGTTGCTGCGCGTTTTTGTTTTTTGATCCGGATAATCCCGACTATGATATTCTCGTCGCCTCCGAAGCCTCTGCCGGAGCGCCCGGCATACGCATGGGGCTTGCTGAAGAGCAACAATTTGCCGCAGCTTTCCGTGCGCTGCTTGTGGCAGAAGATGATGCGGCAGTGGCTGCCGCTCTGGCTAAGCTTGAACTCTCAGCGCCGCGACCTGCTGAGCCCAGTCGTGACGACGAACGTATTGCCGCGGTTATGCGTCGGCTTGTCAATGAACCCGGCGAAAGTATCCCGATCGAAGAGCTCGCTGCGTCGGTGCACATCTCGCCGTCACGCCTTGCGCATCTGTTTAAAGAAAGGGTAGGGGTGCCGATCAGAATGTTCCGCACATGGTATCGCCTGAAAACCGCGGTTACGCTCATCAGAGACGGCGTTAACCTGACCGAGGCGGCACTGCGCGCGGGT
>JAEUSA010000087.1 GCA_016788945.1 Leptospiraceae bacterium | reverse complement strand
CGCTCTCAAGATGCTGTACGTTCATCGCAGTCATTACGTTGATACCGGCGTCGAGCAGCTCCAGAATATCCTGATAGCGTTTAGGATGCCTCTCACCAGGCACATTGGTATGCGGCAGTTCATCGACCACGATGGTATTCGGTTTGCGAGCGAGTGCGCCATTGAGATCAAATTCCTCGAGCACGACATCCTGATAGCGAATGGAAGCGCGTGGCAGAACCTCAAGACCACGTATAAGCTCCGCAGTTTCCCGCCGGCCATGCGTCTCGACGAGGCCCACGACGATGTCTATGCCTGACTCGCGCATGCGATGCGCGGCCTTGAGCATCGCGCACGTCTTGCCGACCCCGGCCGCCATACCGAAAAAAAGCCGCAGCTTGCCACGCCTCTCGGCGGAGGCCTTATTTACGGCCGAAAGCAATTGATCGGCATCGGGACGACTACGTTCCACTAACGGCATGCCCTATTGTTTATCGAGTGCAACATTCAACATCAATACGTTGACGCGCTCTTCACCCCAGATTCTCCATTGCGGCCCTTCTGTTATTTGATCGATCAGCGCGTAAAGCGATGCCTTCTGCGCGTTAGTAAATTTGCGCGCGGCCGAGATGCGCTCAACCTGCAGCCGGGCTGCGGCTTTGCTGATATGCGGATCAAGACCGCTGCCCGAGGCAAACAATAAATCAGCAGGAATAGGGTTTGTTCCGGCAGTCTCGCTGAGCGCCGTGCGCCGTTCATCCACGACTTTTTTCAATTCCGCACTAGCCGGCCCTTTGTTTGACGCAGCCGACGGCAGGGTTGCGTACTCGCCTGCCGAAGGCCGTGACCAGAAATACTTGGCTTCGCGAAAGCGCTGCGCAATAAGCAGTGATCCAACCGCCTCGCCTTTCTGATTATAGATAATACTGCCGTTTGCCTTGTCAGGGAATGACACTTGCGCAATGCCGGTGATTACCAACGTATAAAATCCCCCACAGATAACAGTCATGGCTAACAGCAGCCGAAAACCAATCAGCAAGTTATGCATCTCTCCTCCTATATCCAGTGCAGCGCATTGATGAGAACATCAATCAATTTGATACCGATGAAAGGCGTGATAATACCGCCAATACCATAGATCAACAGATTGCGCAGTACGACTTTATCGGCGCCCGCAGGCTTATACGCGACACCTCTCAGCGCCAGTGGTATGAGTGCGATGATGACGAGCGCATTAAAAATTATCGCGCTCAATATCGCACTCTCCGGCGATTGCAGATTCATGACGTTGAGAGAGGCGGCGGGCCCTTCAGCCCTGCCGGTGAGCAGATAAAGACCGCCAAACAGCGCCGGTAGAATCGCAAAATATTTCGCGATATCATTCGCGATGCTGAACGTTGTCAGAGCACCCCGCGTGATCAGCAGTTGCTTGCCGATTTCGACGATCTCCAGCAACTTTGTGGGATTACTATCGAGATCAAGCATATTACCGGCCTCACGCGCCACTTGCGTGCCGCTGTTCATCGCCACACCCACATCGGCCTGCGCGAGCGCAGGTGCGTCGTTGGTTCCATCGCCGATCATCGCCACGAGATGACCTTTCGCCTGTTCATCACGAATGCGCGCGAGTTTGGCCTCGGGCGTTGCTTGTGCTATAAAATCGTCGACCCCGGCTTCGGCAGCGATCGCAGCGGCGGTCAGCGGATTATCTCCGGTTATCATCACCGTTCGTATGCCCATTTTACGCAGGTCGGCAAAGCGCTCGCGCAAGCCACGTTTTACAGTGTCTTTCAAATGAATAACGCCGATAACCTTATTATTTTCGGCCACGACGAGGGGGGTGCCACCCTTGCGCGAGATATCTTCTACCACTCGCCCGATCTCTTCGGGGTACCTGCCCCCTGCGCTTTCGACAAATTCCCTGATCGCACCGTATGCACCTTTGCGGATTATCCGCTGCGGATTTACCTCAGTCATGGGTATATTGATGCCGCTCAGCCGCGTTACCGCGCTGAATGGCACGAATTCACCGTGTTGCGCCAGCATCTCGCGGCCACGGATGTTGAATTTTTCTTTCGCGAGAACAACCACTGACCGACCTTCGGGTGTTTCGTCTGCCAGCGACGCAAGCTGCGCGGCATCGGCGAGCCGCCACACGTCTATGCCCGTCACCGGTATAAATTCTGCCGCCATGCGGTTACCGAGAGTAATCGTACCAGTTTTGTCGAGCAGCAACACATCGATGTCACCTGCCGCTTCGATCGCACGCCCCGATGTCGCCAAAACATTCGCACGCATGAGTCGCCCCATGCCACTGATGCCGATCGCGCTCAAAAGTCCGCCGATCGTCGTTGGAATCAGGCAGACAAGCAAGGCGATCAGCACCGGAATCGAAATAGCCGTTTTCGCGCCCGCCGCACCTTCGTTCTGGCTATAGAGGGCGAAGGGAAATATCCCCATCACAGCGAGTAAGAACACAATAGAAAGTATCGACAGCAGAATCGTCAGCGCAATTTCATTCGGCGTCTTGGAGCGAATTGCTCCCTCAATCAGTGAAATCATCTTGTCGAGAAAGGAATTTCCCGGCTCGGCCGTTATGCGAATTTCAATGCGATCGCTGATGACTTTTGTGCCACCGGTGACGGCGCACCGGTCGCCACCCGATTCGCGTATGACCGGAGCCGATTCACCGGTAATGGCACTCTCGTCAACTGAGGCAATCCCTCTGATAACTTCGCCATCACCGGGAATCTGATCGCCAGCCTCGCAGACGACGACCATACCTTTCTGTAGTTCATGCGCCGCCACTTTTGTTTCAGAGCCATTCAGCAGCACGCGCGCCGTCGCCTGCGATTTGGTCTGTCTCAGGGCGTCTGCTCGCGCCTTTCCCCTGCCTTCGGCTATTGCTTCCGCAAAGTTGGCGAAAAAAGTGGTAAAATACAGCCATAAGGTAATCTGCACAATAAAACCTGATACCCTGCCATCGATCGCGTCACGAATGATTATTCCGGAACAAAACAGTGCGCCGATAGTGACGATGAAGATGACGGGGTTCTTCATCTGTATTAGCGGATGAAATTTCCTGATTGCATCCCAAAAGGCCGACTGTATGATTTTTCCGGTTAAAACACTGTGTTTTCTTTTTATGGTGCTGCTCATATTTTCCCTCGATCAGAATAGTCTCGCAGCCGGCACGAGATAGTGCTCGACTATTGGCCCGAGCGTTAGAGCGGGAAAGAATGTCAGACCGCCCACGATCACGATCTCTGCCACAAGCAAAATGATAAACACGGTCGTATCGGTGCGGAATGTTCCCGCTGATTGCGGCAGTGTTTTTTTGGCCGCCATACTGCCGCCGATTGCGAGCACCGGAATAATGACGGCAAAGCGGCCGAAAAACATCGCAATCGCGAGGGCGATATTGTAGAAATCCGTGTTGGCATTTAGGCCAGCGAAGGCGCTGCCGTTGTTACCCGCAGCCGAAGAGAAGGCATACAAAATTTCTGTCAGCCCGTGAGGCCCCTTGTTATTCAGGCTGAGCACGGCCTGCGGCGACAACACCGCGATGGCGGTTCCGACCAGAATCGCAGCCGATGGAACCACGATCGCCAGCATTGCCAGCTTCACTTCTTTCGCTTCAATTTTTTTTCCGAGATACTCGGGAGTGCGCCCGACCATCAGACCGGCGAGAAAGACCGTGATGATGACGTGGGTCAACATGCCGTAAAGGCCGGCGCCAACACCGCCGAAAACAACCTCTCCAAGCATAATATTAAACAGGGTCACCATTCCGGGGATGGCCTGAAAACTGTCGTGCATCGCGTTCACCGAGCCATTCGAGGCCGCCGTAGTCGCTGCACCCCATAACACGCTGTTGGTGATACCAAACCGAAGTTCCTTGCCTTCAAGATTGCTTAATCCGCCGAAAACAGGGTTCCCGCGGTGTTCAAAATAGAGCATCACTGCGAGGCCTGCGAAAAAGATCACAAACATGGCAGTCAGCAGGGCATAGCCATGCCTTTTCGCACCGATCATTTCACCGAACATCGCAACACAGGCGATAGGTAACAGCAATATGGCCAGCAACTGCAGAAAGTTTGAAAGCGGGGTGGGATTCTCAAAAGGGTGTGCACTATTTACCCCGAAGAAGCCACCACCGTTTGTGCCTAATTGTTTGATCGCGATTTGTGACGCGGCGGGTCCTAAGGGTAATTGCTGAATGCGCAAAGCGGGTTTTGCCTCGTGTTCTGTGCCATTACCCGTCGCATCTTTCTGAATCTCGAGCGTTTTCACTTCTCTGTAGGGGTTAAAGCTCTGCACGACTCCCTGTGTGACTAAAAGTAGCGAGAACAAAATCGAGAGCGGCAAGAGAACGTAGAGCGTCGCCCGGGTGAGATCGATCCAGAAATTGCCGAGCGATGTTGAACCTTTGCTGATCAGTCCCCTGACCATTGCGAGAAGGACGGCAAATCCGGTGGCTGCGCTCAGAAAATTCTGCACGTTGAGGCCTATAAGCTGCACAAGGTAACTCAGCGTATTCTCACCCGAATAAGCCTGCCAGTTCGTATTCGTCATAAAACTGACGGCGGTGTTCAGCGCCAGCAGCAACGGAACATCCGGCAGCTTTTGCGGATTCAGCGGCAGTTTGGACTGAAACAACTGCAGAATGAAAACGACCACAAAACCTAAAAGATTAAATACCATAAGCGCAAAGGTATACTGTTTCCAGCTCATCTCTGTCTCTGTTTTCACACCCGAAATGCGGTAGATCAAGCGTTCGAGCCAACCTAAGAGGGGCGTGAACAAAGTTTTTTCGCCCTGAAAGACCCGCGCCACGTATTTGCCGATGAAAGGCGATAGTATCAGAACTGCAGCAAAATAGATGGCGAGTTGCCAGTAATCGCGTTCGCTCATCGGCACTCTTAAAAATTCTCCGGCCGAATGACCGTGTACGTGAGATAGACGAGAATCAGTACACCGGCAATGCCCGCAAGCATGACTTCTGTATTCATAGCTTGAGATTGCCAAATGCTGCGGTCGTCGCCCGCATAAATGGTGTTAAGAATAGACTATAGCAGTAAAAAAGCTGTTAGAATATGCGGAATAAGGGAGGCCAGTTATCCTTTGCCGGGTTATTGCCCAGTAACAACAGGTTTTACAGCCAACGCGCGCGCTTGAATTTGTAGTACAGCAAACCGCAGGCCCCAACGATTGTCACCAACGCGAGTGGATAGCCATACTCCCACTGCAATTCAGGCATAAATTTGAAATTCATCCCCCATATTCCCGCGAACGCAGTGGCGACGGCAAAGATGCCCGCCCAGCCAGCGAGGCGCTTGGTGATCGCGCTTTCTTCAATCGTCACCATCGCCAAATTGACCTGCATTGCCGTGCCGATGGTATCGCGAATAGTTTCAATTGCGGCATTGATGCGCGAGAGATGATCATAGACATCACGAAAGTAGTGTTCGCTCTGGGCGCATACCTGAGGTACCCGACCCGAATGCAGTTTGCTGACTGCCTCCAGCAGCGGAGAAACCGCGTGGCGCAAGACGGCCATCTTGGATTTCAATTCGTACAGCCTGCGAATGCTGGTGCGCGCCGCAGTTTCGTGAAAAATTTCGTCTTCGATGCTGTCGAGTTCTGATTCGAGCGCGTCGATCAGCGGAAAATAGCTGTCGACAATCGCATCCATGAGCGCATAGAGTACGAAGCCTGCCCCCTGCTGCATGAGTTCGGGTTCGCGCTCACAGCGGTCACGCACACCGAGAAAGGTTTTCTGGCTGCGGCTGCGTACCGAGAGCACATAGTTGGTGCCGACGAACACGGCCAGTTCGCCGGTGGCGTATTCGCTACCGACAAGCTCAATCAAATGCATCACGGCGAAAATAGAATCGCCATATTCCTCGATTTTGGGTCGTTGGTGGCCGTGTTTCGCATCTTCAACCGCAAGGTCATGCAGTGAGAATTCCTCCTGCATCTGCAGCAGTTCGTCTTCACTGGCATCGCGCAGGGCAACCCAGACAAAACAATCGGGCTTTTTCAGGTATTCGCTGATCTCTGAAACGGGTATATCACTGAGTCGCTTGCCCTGCTGATACGCGACACAGTTGATGAGCATACATCTTATTTTCGGTCAGCTGCCGCCTTATACTGTAGTCCGTACAGACATCACGCCGCTTATTGCCGGATTAATTTGACGCCGCGCGCTTGCTTCACGGCATGCGGCATGCATAGTCTGCTCACCGACCTCGCCATAACTTTTCTCATCGCGACTATTGTGGGCTACCTTGTCGAACGCCTGAAACAGCCGGCAATTGTCGCCTACCTGATCGCCGGTGTGATTATTGGCCCGCATATCGGGCCACAGCTTGTGACCGACACGCAGAATATCGAGACAATTTCCGAAATCGGCCTCATCTTGCTGCTGTTTATCGTCGGCCTCGAAATGCAACCTGCGCATCTGATCTCGGTGCTGCGCAAGGTCTATATTGCCGGTACCGGGCAGTTTTTGCTCACCTTGGCTTCAGGACTGCTGTTCTTCACGCTCACGGGTTATGCACTGAGTGCTAATAACCTCGAGGCGCTGTATTTCGCCCTCGCGGTCAGTCTTAGCAGCACGGCAATCGTCATCAAAATTCTTGCCGATAAGGCCGAACTCGATTCCCATGCGGGACGCTTGACGCTCGGTATTCTCCTGTTTCAAGATCTGTGGGCAATTCTCGTGCTGGCGATTCAGCCTAACCTCGCCTCTCCCGGCGTCGTTCCGATTCTAATAGCTCTGGGAAAATCCGTTTTACTTATCGCCGCGTCGTTTACCTTTAGCCGCTTTCTGCTCGGGCGCATCTTTGCTCCGATAGCCCGCACCCCCGAAATGGTGATCATGCTGTCAATTGCGTGGTGCATTGCCGTCGCGGGTTCGGCAAAACTCATGGGCCTCTCCATGGAAATGGGAGCGTTGATTGCCGGCGTTTCCATTTCAACTTTCCCGTATAGCTTTCACGTCAACGCAAAGGTCATGCCGCTGCGCGATGTTTTTCTCACCATGTTCTTCATTTCTTTAGGTATGGAGATTCCGTTCCCCGATGTGCGTTATGTGCGTCCTGTTATTTTGCTGGTCGGTTTTATGTTCGCGGCCCGTTTTCTGATCATCATTCCGCTGAGCCTTGCCGGGCGCTCAGGGCTGCGCAACGCGTTTGTCGCCAGCCTCAACCTCGCGCAAATCAGCGAATTTTCTCTCGTCATCGCCGGCTTGGGCGTAAATTTTCGGCATATCAGTCAAGAAACGCTGGGCGCGATACTTTTTGCGATGTCGTTTACCTCGATGATTTCTTCATATCTTATCAAGTACAACCACAATATCTATGCCGTGTTTGAAAAATTGATTATCCGGGTAGGATTTTCCCCGTCACGCAACGGCAACACTGCTGATGTACCACCGAAACAGCGCGGAAAACGTATCACAATTCTCGGTTATCACCGCGGTGCTCAGGCGCTGCTTGAATTTATCGCGCTGCGGCGGCCTGAAATCATCGACGACATCATGATTATCGACTTTAACCTCGAAACGGTGCGCGAACTCGAAGCGCGCAGCATTGCCTGTTACTACGGCGACTTCGGCCATCTGGACACGCTGCAGCACGCCGGGGTTGCAGATTCAGAGATTATCGTTTCGCCGATACCCGACCTGCTGTTACGCGGCACAAGCAATGCAAAAATCACTGGCATTTGCCGCAGCCTGAACAGTGACGCATTCATTATCGCGACCGCAGACACCGCAGCACAAATACCTCAACTCAAGCAGGCAGGCGCAAGCGAGGTGCTGTTGCCCTATTTCGAGACAGCGGCGCACCTCACCGAGGTACTGCTCAACCTGACCAATGTCGAAAAAGAATTCGCCGGCGAAGGGGCGCGGGCTTAATGCATCAAATTTCGGAAGCCGAAACCTTTGTCTGCTCGCCGGTCGCAAGCGTTTTAACCGCATATTGTCCGCTCGCGGCTTCATCTTCACCCAAGATCAGGACGCGCGGTATGCCTTTTTTCTCTGCTTCCTGAAACTGTTTGCCCAGTTTTGCCGCACCGAGCGAAACCTCTACGCTCAAACCGCGCGTGCGCAGTTCGGTGGCAAGCTTCAGCGCATGTGTCGCGAGTTTGTCATCCATCAGAGCGATATAGAGAGCAACTTTGCGCGGCTGATCAACAAGCAGCTTATGCGTGCGCAAGAAATCTTCGAGGGTGACATCCCCCATACCAAAACCGACCGCGTTGAGCGTTTCTTTGCCGAATGCGCCGACAAGGTTATTGTAGCGGCCACCGCCAAATAAAGACCGCCGGTTTTCGGGATGTG
>JAEUSA010000050.1 GCA_016788945.1 Leptospiraceae bacterium | reverse complement strand
CGCCCATCTCTATGTGCATGCAGAAAAATTTCAGCCCGATGAATTTTATCTGCTTGGCCACTCGGCGTGGGAGGTGTTGTCGCGCCATGCGCTCGGCCGCCTACACGTGCATTATTTCACCGGCGACATTTCAAACTTTTCTCCCGACGAATCTGCACCGGTTGGTATGTTCCATTCGCCGCCGCGCGCGCCGACGCTTGCGACCAATCTGTTCGACGCAGGTATACCCGTATATGCACTCGGCAAAGTCAGCGAAATGATCGAAGGTGCCGCGATGAAAGATGGCCGGGGTGTTAAAGACAATGCCGAATGCTTGGAACTGCTCACCGAATTGATTCGTGAAGGTGAAACCAACCGCGCCAAACAATCTTTTATCATTGCTAATCTACCCGACCTCGATTCAGTCTATGGCCATAACCGCGATTCACTCGGTTATATTGCCGGTCTTGAAGCGCTCGACCAATATCTGCCCCGCCTGTTCCGCGCGATGGAAAATGAAGATATCCTCTACATTGTGTCAGACCATGGCAATGACCCCACCTTCGAAGGCACGGGACATACGCGTGAATACGTACCCCTGTTGGTTTATTCGCGTATGTTCCGCCCCCGCCGCCAGGCCAATCTCGGCATACGCACAACGCTGGCCGATATTGCCGAGACCATCGGCGACTCTTACGATCTCAATGTGCGCTTCGCCGCGACGAGTTTCTGGGAGAACATGATCTCGCAATTATAGCGGTTGATAACGCTTATCACTTTCTGCTTTAGACCCTAGTGGATTACGGTTGACAATGTCGACCTGATGGTCGATAATTCACCATGAAGAGGATCTACGCTCTGCTTATCGTAAGTTTCGTGCTGTCGGCCTGCCGGTCGGCCACGAATAACTATGTCATCCGCGAGGCCATTCCCAAAAATTCCAATATTGCGGTTCTTGTCGAAGGCGATAATGACCTGAAAAATGCCGTGTTTATGGAGTTCATGAAAGGCGGTTACGAAGTTAAAGCTTTCAATGCGACGGACTTCTACACAACCGACGATGTGCTCGACGTCAAGAGCCTGAAAAAAACGGCTTTTGTCACCAACCTGTTTGATCCGAAAAATTCGCAACGTCAGGTGGCGGTCGCCGACAAGGTTTTCGAGAATATCTATAAGTTGCATCTGTTCAATTTCGAGAATCTGAAGGCCGAAATGCTGCAATCGCTCAAAACGAGGCTGGGCATTCGGTACGTGGTACTACTATCGCTCTCTCGCTGGGATGCCGGGTATACCTGGGCACGTGCGATCAAACTCGACAATATGCAGCTGGTTTTCGTGCAGAACTATCATGTGGCGCGCAAAGACGATCTGAAAAGTGTTGTTGCCCAGATGATTGAAATCATGCAGAAAGGAAAATAATGCCTTGAAGTCCTCAGGACTTTACAGTTTTATCTTCACCTGCCTGATACCCGTACTCGCCGGTAGCGATGCGCTGTTTGCATCGCGCACAACCGCCATCGGATTATTCTCCCGCCGATTTGACAGCCCGCTATCCAAAGAAATTGTCCTGCGTTTTCCGATTTTCCTCAGTAAAGCATACACGCGAGCAAAAAAGGGTAAGGTCATGTACCCGAATGAATTTGCCCGCTTGCGCGATGAACAAAAGCTCGACAACAAAGTTATTTATTCCCTTGATGAATACGCAAAGATTCGGAAGTTTATCGGTGACGGCATTCTCGTGACGGGTGAAATTTTCGAATACCAAGACAAAAAGAAAAATGCCGAAGGTGAGGTCACCGAAGAAGAACAAGTGCCGGAGAAAAAGCTGGTGTTTGTTCGGCTGCACCACTATGACACCATCACGGAAAAACTTGTTTCGTTTAACATCTATTCAAAGCCCGAAACCATTCTGATCGATTTGCTGCGCAATATTATGCCGTTGGAAAACGACCGCTATCTGGCGCGCCCTATTCCCGCAGGGAGCAAAGTTGCCATCATGACCCCGCTCGAACCGGTGGGGCTCAATAACTTTTATGCGTACCTGATGCAGCTCGATTTTGATGTGCGCACTCTATCGGGCAATGATATGTCGACGATGTTCCTCAATGAAATGGAGCCGCTGCGCGATATCGTCACGAAAAAAGTTTCATACACGACTCCGGTCAGCGTAACAGATTTTTATCCACCTGTACTTTCACCTGCCGCCGACAACGAGGCTGATCGTATTGAGTATAATCGTTTTGCAGCGATTGCGACTAGAACGACCACTGGCTTTGACCGTGAATTAGGCAAGACGCTTACTTCTATCGGCAGACGCACGGGAGCTGATTATCTGCTCGTGCTGAGGCCCAACGGTGGCAAATCTTTCGCGCGCGGCTTTGATCTGCATCAAGGCGGATTAATCTGGTTTCAAGATTCATTTCCGGCAAAGTCCAATGACGCCGGTGAAGTGCTCGCGACAATGATCGCCGAAATGCAACGACCGATGGTAACCCTTCCCGAAGAACAATTTGAAGCCATCGCACAGGAAAAAGACCGCATGACGGCGCAGGGCGCGGGTGGTGGGCTCGCAAGCGTCGCGATTCTCGATTTCTATGACCGCACGAATACACCGCTTTATACATGGCTCAGTTCAAGCCTTTCGGCTGCGATCGACGATTCGATGAAGCGGATTTTTGAATATGACCGGACTAATGAAAAAGTAGCACAAGAAGTCGGCGCAAAATTATTCAAATCGCCCGCCGACGTCAATGCGAAGACGTTGAAAGATTTTCAGGCCGCGACGGGAGCGGACTATCTGATCTTTGGCTTCTATTCTGTCGACGCGAAGACAGGCAATCTGCTGATAGATTCCAAAGTATATGACATGACAAAGAAGGGCGTCATCGGCGGCACGGTGACTGAATCGCCGGTCGACGTGCGCCTGTTTAACAGCGTCGATGAAATTGCGCAAGGCGTCGTTCAAGATATTTTCAGCGCAACCCAAAGCCAGATTAAATAACGGAGAAAACAATGAAAACCAAGTTTATGAAAATTCTGCTGATCACCGCTGCCACACTCGGTAGCGGTTTGAGCGCTCAATCCGGTCCGAAGTCGTTTGCGGACCGCCTATTAATCGAACTTTTCGGAGGAACGCTGGTTTCTATGCAAAAGCCATTGAGCGTCGGTGGTGGGGCTGCTATTGGGCTACAGTTCCGGGATTTCAATTTGCTGCTGAACCCGGCCGGATATGTAAGCGATTTTACGGGAGACCAGAAGGTAGTCATTGCGCCTTCCATACGTCTCGAGGCAAAAATCCCCATAGCCCGCAACCTCATAACCCTGCTTCCCTACGGAAACATCGGTGGCCTCATGGTCAAATTCAAGCGGATAGACGGAAGTATGGGCAAATTTAATAACGCCCCAATGGCTGAAATCGGCCTCGGGGCTGAGATTCCACTGACGGCCGAAATTTCGCTGCTTCCTCGAATAGGCTTCGTCTATGCTTTGGTTTACGAAGAATCAGAATCGGCGAATTATTCGGGGCCGCAAGCATCGGTCAGCCTTAGATATACATTTGGCCGCTCCACGGCGCTGGATTATTGACGAAGGCTCGCAACTACGGTTCGGGCGTCCCTAATCGCCAAATCGCTTGTCAGCCTGTTTCGCACTGACAAAGTGCCTCAAACAATAGGGAAAGTTAAAGAAAGGATAATATGCTCGCAGCTGCAGAAAAGAAAACGTTGATCGCATCTCACCAGAAGTCTTCAAAAGATACCGGTTCCGTAGAGGTACAGGTAGCATTGCTGACCGAGAAAATCAACAGGCTGACAGGCCACTTTCAATCACACGTGAAAGATCACCATTCACGCGTGGGGCTGCTGAAAATGGTGGGCAAGCGTCGTCGCCTGCTCGATTACCTGCGCCGCAACAGCGTTGACCGCTATAAGGCGCTCATCACAAAACTCAATCTCCGTAAGTAACTCTCCCTTAAGACTGCCGAATGCATATGCGTCAGGCCGAAGGCTCGAAGCATATGCATTCGAATTGAATTAAGAAGGAAAACATGCAACACGATTTTAAAGTCCACAAAGAAAGCGTGGACGTGAACGGAATTCCGTACGAACTCGAAACAGGTAAATGGGCGCGTCAGGCTGACGGCTCGGTCATTTTGCGCTGGGGCGACATGCTGCTCATGGCCAATGCGACAGGCGCAAAAAAATCAGGCGAAGGCCTCGATTTCTTCCCGATGACTGTTGAATACCGCGAAAAATATTATGCCGGCGGTCGCTTTCCGGGTGGATTTCTCAAGCGCGAAAACCGGCCATCGGATAAAGAGATTCTCGTTTCACGCGTAATTGATCGTCCGATACGCCCCCTCTTTCCCGATAACTATTTCAATGAAGTGCAGATTTTTATTACCCTGCTCAGCGCGCAAAAAAACTTCAGTGCCGACGTACATGCGATTACCGCGGCATCTGCAGCACTCACGATCTCGGGCCTTCCGTTTGACGGACCTGTAGCGGGCGTGCGTATCGCGCGTGTTGCCGGCAAATTTATTCTTTTTCCGAATCGCGATGAAATTCAGGCTTCTGATATCAACCTCGCCCTCGCCGGTACCGCGAAAGCAGTAACGATGATCGAAGGTCTTGCCGATGAGGCAAGCGAAGAAGACATGATCGCAGCGGTCAAGCATGGTCACGAAGAAATTAAGCGACTGTGCGAAATGCAGCTGAAATTCAAGGCCAAGGCAGGCAAACCGCGCATCGAAATCGCTCCGGCACCTGATCATTCAGAGCTGCGCAAGCGAATCGCCGATCTCGGGTTGACGGCGATGAAGCAAGCGAACGAAATCAAAGGAAAATTCGAACGCCAGACAGCGATCGACGCAACCAAAAAGAGTGTACTCGAACATTTCAAACCCGAATTCGCCAACCTTGAGAAAGACGCTGCCGAAAAACAAGA
>JAEUSA010000046.1 GCA_016788945.1 Leptospiraceae bacterium | reverse complement strand
CGCGCGGTATTTATGGACTGGCATTCGGGGCAGCTTACCTGCGGTGTTTCGTTCATGCCGTGGAATTTTTCAAAAATGCGGCCACAGTCGGCACATTTATAGTCATATGTTGGCATGGGGGTAATATACAAAAAAAATTCATGGCGTCAACTTAGGTTTATGCCGGACGTTTTCGCCACAACGAATAAGTAGTAGTGTCAGCCACCCTAAAAAATGCCTCTTATCTTAGCCAAACGGTTCTTATTACCCCTACTGTTATGGATCAGCCTCGCCGTTGCGCCCCGGCAACTGGCCGCCGAATGGGGATTTGAAGGCGCAGTCGGGGGAAATCCTACTGCATATTACAACGAAAACTTACGCAAGAACAACAGCCCGTTTCAGAGCGAAATCACCGGCCGGCGGCACGCGTTATCGATGATGGCCAAAACGCATTACAACTGGCTCGGGCTGCGCTTTGCCAGCGATTATTATTTTGCCGGCACGGGCACGCAGAAGACCAAATCGAGCGTTCAAACCGCGCCCAACCAGAACTATTCGCAGCTGGACACTGAACAGGCGGGAGTCGCTTTTTCCAGTGCCGTCTCATACCGCGGCGAGCTGCAGCTGCGCCGCTTTTATTACGGGCATCGCGAAATTTTTACCTTCAACACCGGCCTTCTCTACCGCCGTGTCGTCACCGAACTCAGCGGCCAGCCGGCGGACTATGCCGCGCAGGGCATCACCTACCGCTACTATACTCTCGGTTTCACGTTTGATCCCTTGCTCACCTACTTTGGCCGTTACGAACTGTCGTTGCCGATCGACTTCAGTCTCGGGCTGAAATTTCCGCAGGGCGGAATTTTTCAGGGCGGCGGCCCCGGTGCCGTAATGCTCGCGGCAGGCCTGCGTCTGCAACAGGAACCACGCGGCTTTTTTGTCATCACGCAGGGTATGGTGAATTTCTTCGACACGCCTTATTCCGTGGGCAGCGCCAACTACACGTTCGGCCAAACCGAAATTACAGTGCGCGTCATGGCAGGATACTATTTCAGGAACACACTCTACAATGAATAGGCTGATTCTGCTCACACTGTTAGGTTTTTTACCGTACTGCCGCAGCACCACCGACTCGGCGCTGAACTTCGACCGTGAGGCGCGCGTGCTGCAACAGCAGATCAACGATACGCACTATAATTTTTACCACGACAAGCATCCGGCAGTTCTGGAAACAAGTTTCACCGTACCGCATGATTTTCGCAGCGAACGCGAGCTTACCCCCCAAAGTTTTGTCTACCGGCTGCGCATTGAAGAATCCGGCGCATTCAGTTTTCAGGCGATCAAACCTGCCCCCGAATGGCTTGCCGCCCGACTCGAAACAGTGCTGCGCACGCTAAAATTCAAACCGGCGTGGATTGCGCAGAAGAATTTCGCCACCGAGGTCGAAGTACATTTTCAGGTGGAATATGAAGCGCACTGATTGGCTCTCGACCATCTTCGCGGTCTTTGTGCTCTTGCCCGCCGGTCTTGTCCCCGCCCACGCCGCGCGCGAAAACGAAAGCGACCGTTACCATATCAGGGGTCGCATCATGCTTGAGGGCAAACCGCTTGAAGCTGCGGCCGTGGGCATACGCGCCGTGAATATTACAACGTTCACCAATGAAAAAGGCGAATACGATCTTTATCCGGTCAAACGCGGCCAATATGAATTGTCCGTCAGCCATCCTGTGGCGAAAGCGGCCGAACTGCCCGTCTTTATCAAGAGGGATTTCCGCATTGATCACAACCTCTCGCGTGATATTTCCATTTTCCGTTCGAGTGCAGCACCTGCACCATTTTTTGCCGCACCGAGCATGAGCTATGATGCGGCGGCGACCGTCAGCAAAGCCGTCACCGTCTTCGGCCTCTCACCGCAGTACTATACATTTCTGCCGTCGGTAAGCAAAATGGGAGCGCTGTTTGAAGCCCCGGTCGTGCGTGGACAAAACCCGCTGATGAACACCTACGTCACCGACGGCCTCGTCGCGGATATGCCGTTTCACGCTGCGGCAGTCTACAGCACGATGAACCTCAGGCAGGTAGAGGCACTCACGATGCACCGCGGCGTGTATTCGGTCGTCGAACGCGACGCGCAGGGTGCGGCCCTCGTAGAAACATTTCTACCCGCGGGCCGCGGCGGCCGCAATGGTTTCGAAGTCTACGCAAACCCGCTGATTGCTGACGCGACCGGCCACTACCAGATCGGCGACAACGCCTACGGCTCTCTGTCGCTGCGCCGCACCTTGGTCGATGCGTACATCGACACCGGTAGCTCTTCCATCACGGCACCGATCGACTACCAGAGCAAGAATATTTGGCGTATCAATAAGACCAGCGGACTCGAAGTGGTGGCATTCGGCGCGGCCGAAAACATACCGCTCAGCAGTACGCAAAACTTCGGGGCCAGCGCGCATGCACAAAAAATAAAATATGCGCAGCATGATGGGGCATGGCTCTTATCGCTCGATCTGAAAAACCGTTATTACCGCCGGGATATGATTGCCTTCAGCGAAAAAAAGCAGATCACCAGCGTACATCCGCAAGTGGGATTTTATTTTGCGAAGGAACAATTTGCCGGAGCGGGTGTCGATCTCTACTACGAGGGCCGTTCCGCCGCCCTTGCTCAGAATCAGGGTATCAGCGGCATCAATGCCGACCAATTCAAAGGTTATTCGCTCGGCGGTTTCGACGCCGGTCAGGGCGTCGCGTTTGGCGCATTTCTGCAATACCGCGGCAAATTCGGCAGGTTCGGCACTGAGGCCAGCACACGCATCGACAAATACCGCGAATATGAGGCGCCATATGCTGCGGGCGCGCTTCAACTCTACCTCGAGTTTATGCGAAGCGGCAAGGTCTATGTCGGTGCAGCCAATATGCACCGCCGCCCGGAGCCCTATAAATCACTCGCTCTCATACAAAGCTCAGCATTCGCGCCTGAATCGAATTACAAATTGGAAACCGGTGTGGCGTATGCACCGCTCCGCTTTCTTAAACTCGGCACTACCGTATTCTACACGCGCTGGAAAAATCTTTTAGCCCTGCGCAGCGATACCGCCTCTACGAGTGATTTAAGCAACACGTATCTCTTTCAGAACTCGGGTAGTTCAGAGGCCACCGGCGTTGAGGCTTCACTCATTTTGCAGATGGGTAATTATTATCTGCGCTCATCGTATACCTATCAGCACACACCTGCGGGCGATCTGTGGTATTTCTATTACCGGCGCCATGTCGCCAACGCCGCCTTCATCTACACCTCAGGCAGCATGAGCCATACGGTGCAGTTAAAGGTCTGGTCGCTGCCCGGCGACATCGAGGGGGCAAAGGCCGACTCGCTGAACCCCGCCGTGCAGCTCGATTACCGCTGGACCATCACCTCTGCATCCGGCTTCTTTTTCACCGCCGAAATCGGGCAGATGCTGAACCTGCCGTGGCGTTACCTCGCGATACCACAGCGCAGCGAATATTTCAGCAGCAGCGCGCTGACGAACAGCCTCGTTTCCACGGCGGAACAGGGCAAAACGGGCGAAGAGCTGCCAATACACCTGAACCTCGCAGCGGGGATGCGCCTGTGAAGTATCTGCGAAGCTTCGCCATTATTCTTCTTCTGGCAGGCTGCGGGTCGACTGTCGAAAAAAAGATACTGCAAGAAACAGACTACCGCAGCTGGCAGCGCGATCTCGAGCTGCGTGCTCGGGCAGAAAAAGGCAACCTCGAGCTCATTCGCCAGCTAATGGATATAGCTCTTATTAATGAAGATTTCCCGCGCGTACTCGAAAGCATCCAGACTCTGCGGCAGAACAACTACAGCGATGAAAAGAAGCTCGCATTAACCGAAATTGCGGTATTACGCTACAGCTGGCGGCTCGACGATTGTCTCGCAAAAATCGATGCGTATGCGCAGAAATATCCGAAAGACGAGGCTACCCCGGCACTGCTAAGTGAACGCTCCTTGATCGCCAAAAGCAAAGCGTTACCACCCCCGCTTGCGGTGTCGCCGTATGCTACGTCGAAAGACAGGCCCTATTCTTTTGTCCAGCTAATGCAGGCACCTGAACTCATGTTACGGCGCAATGATGAATCGGCAGAACTTTTCGATTTGCGTAAAGACAACAAAGTCCCCGCCA
>JAEUSA010000043.1 GCA_016788945.1 Leptospiraceae bacterium | reverse complement strand
GCATCGGCGACGTCGGCGGCGGTCAGCGGTGCGCTACCTGAAAAAGTCAGCGCGGCTTCGGGATAATCTTTTTGCAGGTCGAGCATCGGTGTTTTGACGGCGTCGGGACAAACGACCGTAACCTTGACGCCGCTTTCTTTCAGTTCTGCCGCGAGCGCCAGTGTAAAACCGCGCACCGCAAATTTTGATGCACTGTAGAGCGCGATGCCGGGTATTGGTGCAACACCCGCGAGCGAAGCGATATTGACAATGTGGCCTTTACCGCTGGTTTTGAATTCGCGCGCTGCAACTGCAGAGCCGAGCATGACGCCCTTAACGTTGATGTCGATGTGAAAATCGATATCCTTTGCAGATACCTTGTCAATGTAACCGGGTTTGAGCACGCCCACGGCATTGATCAGTGCATAAACCGGGCCGAGCGCCTGTGCTTCGGAGAATGTTTTTTCCCAATGCTCGCTTTTGCGCACATCGGCAACGAGGGTCTGAACGCGGGTGAGCGTATTGAGTTTGCGTAAGGCTACTTCATCGACGTCGGTGGCGAGTACAGTTGCTCCCTGCGCGCTGAGTTTTTGTGTCAGCTCTTGACCAATACCCCCGGCGGCGCCGCTGACAATAATTACTTTTCCTGAAAATTCAGGCATGGTGTGCTCCCGCAATCGATTTCGCCATTTTGAGTATTTCATCTGCGATGCGTTCGTCGCTCTCCAGCGTAAGAAAGTGACCAACTTGCGGCAATATGCGCAGCGTAAAATCGCGTTCTGCAGCAGCATGCATGCCATCGAACATTTCAGGTAAGATGCAACCGTCACCGCTGCCTGTCATTGTGAGCAAAGGAACACGCACGTTGGCGAAAGACAGGCGGCGACTCTCATTCCAGCGCGCGAGGTCTGCCAAGGCCGGCGTCAGCAGGCCACGATAGTATGAAAGCGCGTTATGCAGAATTTGCGGCGCGGACAAAAGTGTTTTGGCTGCCTCGAGGGTTTCGCTGTATCCTGCAGCACTTGCCGCCTCGGGTGACCAGCGGGACCAAAGCATCTCGATGAAATCAAGCCGGTCACGCGAGACGCGTGACTCGGGTATTCCGAAACGCACTTGAAAAAACAGTATGTACCAGCTGGCCATAAACTGGGCAGGGTTTTTCCACAGGTTGGATAACAAAATTTTCAGGTGCGGCACACTTAAAGTGACGACCGCCGTAAATTTTTGTGGTTCAAGATTTGCCGCCGCATATGCCGCGATCGCGCCCCAGTCATGACCGACGAGAAGTGCGTTGCCAAAACCTGCGGCGTCGACCATAGCGACGATGTCATGCGCAACATCGGCTATCTGTATAGTTGCGGCCTCATTTTCGAACATTTCGCGCGGTGTGTTCTGTTCGCTGTAGCCGCGCAGAAACGGCGCGATGCAGGTGTAACCTGCTTCAGCGAGCCGCGGCATAATGCCGCGCCATGTATAAGGTGAATCGGGGAAGCCGTGTATGAGCAGCGCGAGTTTGTTTCCGTTGCCGAGCTTAAGCGCCGGGTGTGTCAGTCCATTTGCGGTGAGAGTGATTTCTTCCATGGGTTACCGGTTTCCCCTCTGTCAAGACTGAGGTTCGTCAGGAATCCGCCTTGTTATGAAGCCTTGGCAACCGGGGTTGCGCTTTTCATTTCACATTGCCCCTCAAAAATCACGCCGTCATCAATTTCGAGTTTCGGCGAGCGGATGTTGCCGATCAACGTGGCGCCTTGTTTGAGTTCGACTTTTTCACTGGCGACAACGTTGCCGGTGACATGACCGTAGACCACGACATAGGTTGCTTCGATGTGTGCTTGAATTTTTGCCTGTGGACCGATTTCGAGAGCGTCGCTGCCTTTGATTTCGCCTTCAAATTTGCCGAGTATCTTCAGCGCGCGGCCAAAATTCAGAATACCTTTAAATGCACTGCCGTGCGCGAATATTGTCGCTTCGCCGCGACGGCGGGGTTCTTTTGCTGCCATGTTATTTTGTTTTCATTACGTACACGCCATCCCAGTCTGCGGGTGGCGGTTCTTCGATAAAGTGGACGCAGCGATCGAGGTAAACCTGCGATGGGCCGTCGTCTTTTTTGATTTCGAGCGCTTTTTTGAATTTCTCGGCGGCCATCTTGAATTCGCGTTTTTTATACAGCGCAAGGCCTTCATTATAGACCTGCAACACCTGCTGCATCTGTTGGGAAAGCATAGGCATTTGTGAAGATAAAAGGGGAGATGTAAAGATAAAAAGGAGGTATTTGGCGGCCTCCGAAAACGGAATTGCCTTTGACAGCCCCGCCGCTTTGCCGGTTTTAGAGCTGCATGCGCATCGCGGCGACGTTGGCCCTCTTTATCTTGGCTGCTCTGAACGCTGCTTCGTTTTCGTCATTACATATCGACCATCCCGGCAGCCACCTGTCAGAATGTGCACCTGGTAAGGCAGGTGCCGATTGCCATAGCGAACAGCCACACCAGCACGAGGCGACCCACGGTGGCGAAGAGTCGCTGTTTGAACATATTTTCGAGCAGAGCAGGGCTGAAAAATCTACAGCGCTCTATGCGTTGGTGCTGATTTCTTCACCGCTCACTCTCGTGACGCTGCCGGCGCCGCATTTCTTCAGCGAACCGCTCCGCAGCGAAGTAACATTATTAACTTCTTCCTTTATTCCGCGCGCCGGTATTCCCCGCGCACCACCTCTCTTTGTCACTTAGCGGGTGATACGGGAAGCGCAGTCTTCCCGATTTTGAGGAGGATACATGGCGGAAAAGTTTTTAGATTTTATTCTCGCACGGCGCATCTATGTAGCGCTGATTGCATGCGCAGTACTGATCGCTGCGGTTTTTGTCGGTTCACGACTGAGCGTCGATGCCGTGCCCGACATTACCAACATACAGGTAATCGTCAATGCCAAGACGGGCGGGCTAGACCCGCAGCAGATTGAAAAGTCGGTAACGTATTTTGTCGAAGCCGAAATGGCCGGGTTACCCCGCGTCAAAGAAGTGCGTTCTTTGTCGCGTTTTGGTCTGTCGCAGACCGTTGTCATTTTTCACGATGGTACCGACATCTATTGGGCGCGCCAGCAGGTAGCCGAGCGCATCACGAAGGTGGCGATGAGTCTGCCCGCCGAGGTGCAGCTAATGATGGCGCCGATCACAACGGGGCTCGGTGAAGTGTTCATGTATACCCTGCTTGCCAAAGACGGGTCTGAGCTTGCTAAAAAAAATGAACGCGACCGGCTCGTTTATCTGCGCACAATTCAGGATTTTGTCGTCAAACCATACCTCAAGTCGAATGTCGCGGGTGTCGCCGAGGTCGATTCATTGGGCGGCTACGAGCGGCAGCTGCATATCGAAGTCGATCCGCTGCGCATGGATGCTCTCGGCCTGACTTTCAGCGCAATCAAACAGGCGTTGCGCAATGTGGGCGAAAATTTTGGCGGCGGCTACATTGAAAATAACCGGCAGCAGTTGATAATCCGCACCAACGGCGGCATCAGCATCGAGCAACTCAGCAATATTCCGCTGCGCGTCAACTGGGCGGGCGGATTCATTCGCCTGAAAGACTTTGCACGCATCTGTGAATACCATACGCAGCGCCTCGGTGCTGCGACCTACCGCGGTGAAGAGACGGTGCTCGGCACCGTGCTGATGCTGGCAGGCCAAAACAGCCGCGCGGTTGCTCTCGATGCCGAGCACGCGCTGCGGCATGCGCCGTTACCCGCCGATGTGCGCGCCGAAATACTCTACACGCGCAGTTTTCTGGTGGACGCAACGCTCAAGACGGTGGCGAAAAACCTCAGCGAAGGTGCAGCGATTGTTGTGCTGATTCTCTTGCTGTTTCTCGGTAATTTTCGCGCGGCGCTCATGGTGGCTTTGTCGATTCCGCTGTCTTTTGCTTTTGCGCTGATCGGCATGCGTGTGTTCGATATTTCAGCAAACCTGATGAGCTTGGGTGCCCTTGATTTTGGTCTCATTGTCGATGGCTCGATTGTGATGATCGAAAACCTGTTGGCAAAAATGGAGGCAAAACCGCCGCGCTCATCAGCTGAAAAAATTGCCCTCGCCAAACAGGCTGCGCTCGAAGTGCTGAAACCGATGACAATCGGCATGCTGATTATTATGGCGGTTTATATTCCCATCTTGATGCTCGAAGGTGTTGAAGGTAAGCTCTATTACCCGATGGCAGTGACCGTGCTCTTTGCCCTCGCCGGTGCGCTGATTCTTGCGGTGGTGGTCATGCCCGCGATCGGTTCATACCTGAATGTGGCTCATGCCAGCAGCGAAG
>JAEUSA010000029.1 GCA_016788945.1 Leptospiraceae bacterium | reverse complement strand
CTGAGGCGCATGGTGCCTCTTTCGAAAAGAAGATCGCGCACGAAGGGAGTCGAACCCCTGACCCGCAGCTTAGAAGGCTGCTGCTCTATCCAACTGAGCTACGTGCGCATCAGGGTTCGGTTAGTCCCTTTATTTCGGGATGACTGGATTTGAACCAGCGACCCCTTGCTCCCAAAGCAAGTGCGCTACCGCTGCGCTACATCCCGCCTTCGCAGGCTAAAAGGGGGTTCGAGACAGGTCGTCAAGGCGTATATAGGATAGCATGCTGATCACGAAAGGCGCATTCACAGAGGGTGCACACGACACCCGATAGTGTCGGGATGACTGGATTTGAACCAGCGACCCCTTGCTCCCGAAGCAAGTGCGCTACCACTGCGCCACATCCCGTTGATGGTTGATAGACGCGGATTTTCGATACATCCGCCGCGCTCAGGCCCGGCGTTCGAGACAGGTCGTCAACCCAGACCCCAAAAGGTGCCTGCGGCCAGCGAAACGATTGACAGTCTGTGCGCACGAAGGATGCATAACTATGGACGTTAAGCGCAGCGACATGCTCAAGTGGGCGCAGAGTGCCCAGCTAAATTCGGGTGCGCCCGAAACCGGTTCTGCCGAGCGTAGTCAAGATGTCCGCAACGAGCCGAAGAATCAGGTCTCTGTTGATTCGATGCGCAGCAAAGTGCTGAGCATTCAGCAAGAAATCCGTGAACTGCAGACAGGCATATCGATGCGCCAGATTCAGCTGGGTTTTCTCAATCAGGTAAATGAGGGGTCAAGCTGGCAAAAAGAGCTGCGCCGCTTCATGAATGAGCAGTTTCCGAGTGTGCCCGTCGAAGTGCGCGATCAGCAGAATCTCGACGAATTCAAAAGCGAAGCCGCACAAATTGTGTCGAACCTGCGCAATAATCTGATCAAAAAAGAGATCCAGATACAAAACATTCTTTCTGCCGGCGTGTTCGAGCCAGAAGGCGAAGAGCGTACCGAGCCGGTACTCGATAATTCGAAAATTGTAAAAGACTTTACTGAAACGAAGGACATTTTCACCAAATTGCGCCCTGAATCAGTGAAGAGCCTCGTGAATTAGGTCTTGGCTGAAACGCCCGACGCGAAGCTGAAAGAGATATTACGCGCCTGCGCGCTCGAATACAAGGGTAGCGGGGCGCCCGTGGTGCGCTGGTATGCAGAAGGTGAGGCAGCCCGCACCATGATCGATGTTGCGCGCCGGCACGGAGTTACCGTGCAGGCTGAACACGAAGAAGCGCTGCTTTTGGCGCTCAAATCGGTGAAGGTCAACACCGAAATTCCGCAAGATATTTATCTTGCGGTTGCCCGTATTTATGCGTATCTTTTAGCTCAGGAGGGTAAGGCAGGCAAATAGGTTTTTACCCGGACATTTGTACCGTGCGGGGTAAGTATTTGATGATAATATAAATATGCTTGAAATTGCGCTGCGAAATACCGAAAATTCACTATGACCCGGTTTCAGGTCAAATTATTGCGTCCAGGCGTTTCGTTTACGAAACCGGTGTACATCGACCCCACGAATATGCTCGCGGCGGCGAACGTAATTATTACGCAGAGCGATCTCGATCGTCTGAATAAATGGAAGATCGAAGAGGTGCTTTCTGCCGGTGAACCGGTCTACGCGTCGAAAAAAGACGAAGCCGATTTTATGGACGGCCAGCAAAAGCTGGATATCGAAAACATCCGCAAAGATCTCAAGAACCTGATCAAGATGAAGCCGTCATTCAGCGCCCTCGCGTCATCTACCGAAGGAGTGTTGAGAAACTTTTACGAGCGCATCAACACGAATAATAATCCGCAATCCAATGACGTACGCAGCAAGGCCGAAGAGATTACCAATCTGGTGACCGATAACCCGCTGATGGTGATCTTTGTTGCTGAATACATTGTCGAAACAAACATCTATAAGCATGTCATCGCCTGCTCGATGTATGCGGTGCGCCTGTGCATGGCGCTTGATTTTTCACGGCCGAAGATCGTCGAACAGGTTTTTGCCATTCTCATGATGGATGTCGGCATGCTTAAGGTGCCGCAGACGATTCTCGACAAAGCCGAGAAGCTCAACGAAACCGAACTGCAGATTATCCATGCGCACCCTGTGCACGGATATCAGATGCTGACGCAGGTGGCCAAGATCAAGAATACCATTGCCTCTGTCGCGCTGCAGCACCAGGAACATTTTGACGGTTCAGGTTACCCGCGCAAAATCAAAGGTGCCGAGATGTCAGAGTACACACGCGTGGCATCGATCATCGATTCATTTGTGGCAATCATATCGCGTAAACCCTACCGCAGAAACCGGCTTCCGTACGAGGCGATGAAAGAACTGCTGACACTGGGTATCTACCGTTATGACCCCGTCTATCTCAAGACCTTTCTCGATTCGCATGCGATATACCCACTCGGTTCGATCGTTGAATTATCTGACGGTGCGACAGGCATGGTCGTCTATGCGGTCAAAGGAAAGCCGATGCGCCCCGTTGTCTGGGTTTTGCGTGATGCGAAGGGCAACCGTCCGACACGTTCTGAATTTGCCCACCTGCTCTATGCGGCGGACAAATTCATTTCAAAAGCAAAATATCCCGAAGATGCTGCGATCAACCTCGATATGGAATACGAGCAGTTGATGAAGCAGATACAATAACCGCGCCGTTTATTTTCCCTTTTTGGGTTTCTTTTCTTTCGCTTCGGCAGTCTTAAAAAAACCTAGTTCATTGAAGTTCGTCAGCACTTTATCTGCCAAACCATATTCAACTGCATTCTTACCGTCGAGGTAATAGTCGCGATCTGTGTCTTTTTCGATGCGCGACAGCGGCTGGCCGGTCGTTTCAGCGAGAATGCGGTTCAGCTCTGCCCGTGTTTTTTTGATCTCTTCAGCGTGAATTTTGATATCGATCGCGGGCGCGATAATCTGTCCGCTAATCAGCGGCTGGTGAATCATTACTTTCGCGTGTTCAAAAACATAACGGTGGCCCTTTTCACCTGCGGTGAGCAGAATTGCCCCCATCGACGCCGCCATGCCCATGGTAATAGTATAGACTGGAGACGAGATCATGTGCATGACGTCATAAATCGCCATACCTGATGAAATAACACCACCCGGAGAGTTGATGAAGAAAAAGATGGGCTTGCCCGGATCTGAAGATTCGAGAAACATCATACGTTCGACGATCATTTCTGCCGAACGGTCGGTCACGGCGCCCCAGAGAAAAATCTGACGCTTGTCGAGAAATCGCTCTGCGATACGCTCCCGCAGCATTACCGGGCGCTCTTCTTTTTTCTTTTCGCCTTCTTCTTCGTCGGCCAGAATTTCAAACGGGTTCTTGATCATGCGCTCAATATACGATTTCGCGCTCAGGCTGGACATAATTTTATGCGCCCGAATGCGGCGCTGCTTTCTCCATGATCACCGCATCGCTGCCGTTTGCATAATACTTTCTGCGGCGCGCAATTTCGCGAAACCCGAGCGCTTGATAAAACTGTAATGCCGCCCGATTATCGGCAGCCACGTCGATTAGGCAGCGTTTCGCAGCATCGGTCGACTGTTGGATCAACTTACGCGCGATGCCCTGCCGCCGGTATTCGGGTAAGACGCCGATTTTTATAATTTCGTGGTCATCACCGGAGCTCTGTACAGTGATGAATCCGCGGTTTTGCGCCGCGAGAAAAATCTGACGCGCAGAATTGCCTAATTCAGTGACCCACTGTTCTTCGTTGTAAGCGTTCGCACCAAATATCAACCGATCGAGGTCGCACAATAAAGCGATGTCATCTGCTTGTGCCGGCCTGATGTTGTCGTGCACGTATCAGCGTATCACAGCAATTTTCTGAGCAGAAAGTTGCTGAACTGCAGTGCGGCGGCGCTGACGAGCAGCGTTCTTAACGATTTGATCGTCAACCGGTCAGTCAACCTGTCGGCCAGATAGAAAATAATGATGTTGAGAATGAAACCCGCAATGAGGCCAAAGATGCCGAGTGTCACGAAATTGAGAATACCTTTGACGATGCCGAGCGTGATGAAGTTCAGCGCGCCCGCCACCCATAGTATCGCATAGTTAACACCTACCAGTATAAGTGCGGTGACCGGTATTGCCCCGAGTTCGATATGAAAATCTGGCATCACACGGTTAAGTATGTACAGTAGAGCGCAGAAGACAGCGAAAATAATCAGCAATTTGAACAGCATGGACTATGCTGTACCAAATTGCTGCGCCTGCAACCTAAAAAAGCGCGCGGAAACCGTGGTCGGTTTTGCTGGTCAGAATTTCAAATGCAGCGCGGTTTGCGGTCTTCAATTTGAGTTCAAGTCCGATGCGGCTTTTTTCCGTCAGTGTCAGTTCGCAGGCGGCGATTTTGGAATTGAGGCAGGTTTTTACGTCACCGGGGGGGTTGTAATAATTCAGCGCGACAAAGTCGCCCCGATCTGCATGGATGCGCCCCTCGATTTTGAGGTCCGAGGTTTCACCGGAAAACGACCAATCGAAGTATTTGATATCCGCTTTGTTGCGAAAAGACTGCCAATAGCTGTTGAGTTCGAATTGCTGGCCTTTATGGCGCAGCACGATGGGTGTCAGATAAGGTGTCATTACCGGGCCAAACTTCAATTTGGCGGAGGCCACCTCGAGAAATGTGTCGGGTTCGTTATCGAAACCGGCTACTTGTCCCCATGCGTATTCATCGGTATGGCGGCTGCCCCAGTTATGGTTCTGACTGCCCTGCCAGCCATTGATGCTGATTTTTTTCCCGTTGACGTGCAGGCTTCCCGTAAACTGGATAAACGGCTGAGCAACCAGCAGTTTCGCCCTCGGCAGAGGTGCGTCGAGAGTTGAAACCGGCATGGGAAAGAGTGCATGGTTGTCTTTGGCCGATTTAATCGCCGTCATTTTGAGATCCCACTCAATTTTATTTTCACCGCAGTCATTGGCGCCGCCTTTGAGCGCCGAAGAATTCAGCAGCGCCCCGGCCCAATCGAGTTCGAAATTGGTGTTTGAATATTTGGCCTGTGCGAGTGGGTACTCAGATTTTGCCGCGACGGGGGCTTTGCCTTTCTCAAACCAGATGGCCCACAGTTCGGCCATTGCCTGTTTGGGCGAAGAAGCGCCTTTGTCGGGTTGAAAAATGGTATAACGGATCCAGAAAGCATTGCCGGTTGCACCGTCATTGGCGCGCATGAAATAACTCTCGTAATGGCCGCCCGATTTTTCACCGCGAAACCGGGTGAAGTTGGCCGCCGCACGCGCTTTTTCCATTTGTACTTCCATGAGGCGGATTACAGAGGTGCATTGCCGCGTCGACTTTTTTATGACACTCGTGTCATTATCTTAGGGACTGCGCGGCAGGTCGCGCAAAGAGTGTTTTTCGACCGGGAGCCAAAAATCCGACGAGCTATTACGACCTGCCGCGCAGCCCCGCGATTCACTGCAGAAGTCCGCGGCAAAAAGCAAAGTAGAGCATTTCTTCGAGTTGCCAGGTCAGAGCGAGACCGCGCGACTCGAGACGTTTCATGACGCGAAGCGTCTTGATCGTCAGCTGTACGCGGTTTGTACAGAGTTTCTCGCCGCGGGGCCTCTGCGAACCGGCTTTTGCGAGTCGATATCCCTGTGGATTTGTATAGTACTGCGGCGTTACGGCGAAATTTCGGTAGCGCTCACGGCTTAGGGTGTCGGCAAAACGTTCGGCAATGTACTCGAGTACGCGCGCTGAACCCAGACTGCTCAGCGCGCGCCGCGCGGGCGCAGAAAGGCTGAATGACATTTCAATAGTGGACATGGCTCCCTCCGGAATCTCCGAAAAACAGGTTGCGAAAGGGTATGCTCCCGGCGCAGCCGCTAAAACTTTTCAGAGCTTCTTATATATTAAATACCAGAGAACCGCGTTTTTTTCTCACTTTTTCGGAAAAAAAATCTCCACAACAGCAGCATGAAGGCCGGTATCAGGTACCAAACGGGTTCAGACATCCGCCTTGCTTCGCCGGCCTCAAATTCATTGTGTGCACTCAGCATTTTTTTATGGAGTTCGGCAAGTTTGCGGCGCTGGCCTTCTGTTTCGAGAACAATGGAACCCGTCGCCGGATTCATCACGCCGGTATCGATCGCATGCAAGACGGCGCGCGACCGGGCACGGTGTTCACCCGACCAATATGCGTAAAAATGCCCGACACCGTCGAGCGCGGTAAAACGTTCACCGCCCGTCTGTCCACTCGCATAGGCAAGGGCGGTGCGACCCGGTAAGAATGCGCTGCCCCGCACGGGCAACGGAAAATGCGGTTCACCGTTGGGCAGGCGCTGGCCGCTAAAATCATAGGCATGGATTTCTTTGTCGCTCGCCAGTACGAAACCATCGGCGTCGGCATAGAACACCTCGGCGTAAGCGAGCGACGGTATGCTCATCGAACGCGCGGAAGAAAGTACCACGGCGACGGGAAACTCATGACCGCTGGCACGCGCCGAATGCAGCACCGAGCGCAGCGCCAGTTCAGCGAAAAATCCCCCTTGGCGCTCGTTGCACTGTAATCTGCCGTCTTGCGGCATAACCTGACTGCGGATTGCCGAATGAACATAACTGACTTTTGCCGCCGCATAATTGAGGCCGAGCTTTTCTGCGACGCGTTTCCCGACAGACGTCGGATCACCAAGGGCGTCGCGGCCGCAGTCGACAACGAAGTGGATATAGGGCCTGCGTGTTGTCAGTTCACCCGCCAAGGCCGGGGCGAAGAGATGCATGCTACCGTCGGAAGAACTGAAATGCGGCGCCGCTTTGTTTGCTGCTTTAAGTTCCACTTTTTTCCCGGCGATGTTGATGGTCGCGTCGTAGGGGTGCAGAATTTCGAGCCGTGCTTCGCGCGGGCTGCGCGCAGGCACCGGAAATACTTTCCAGCGCAGCGTGTGCAGGTCTTCATAATAAATCAGGCTCGGATCGCGCAACCTTTCGGTCACCCGGTTATAGACCCAGATGGCGGTGTTACGCGTCGTGATCTGCGCCGGTACCTCGACGCCATCAATGGTCAGCCAATGTCCGGAGATAAAAACCCCGTCTGGAATCTGTATCTGCGTATCAAATTCTGCCTGACCGGTGTTTACCCGATTGGCGATGCGCAGCTTTAGAGTGCTATAGGTCAGACCATGGCGGGTCGTCGATTGTGTCTCCACCGAATCGAGGTACGCCGTCTGGGGCACCGTGCGCCGAGGTTGAATGGGGGCAGTCTGGTTGCCCGTGAAAATCTGCAGAATTTTTTGCCGCAGGGTCTCGTTGAGCTCTGCACCATCAAACACGATAGATTTGTAAACCAGGTCATAAATGGGTATGAAGTGTTCGTTATGGCGAATGCCGCGCTGCTCCCTGCCAGCCGGCGCTGCGAGACGCAGAATGCGCTCAACCGCAGCTGGCGCTTCGGTGTTTAAGCTTAACGGCGGATGCTGTACATAGGCAATTACATCGCGCAGCGCAGAACGATCGGCATAGACATGGGCCATGGCCGCTGCCGGTAACAGTAGTGCTCCGGCAATGACGGCGATAACCGCCGTACGTGTTTTTTGCCCTGTCGCAAAGTATTTAAAATCGCGACGAAGGGAAACAATCTGCATCAACAGCGCGAGATAAGGAATCAATAACAGAAGACCGAGACCAAACGCAATGATAAGCGCCAGAGCGAGCGGGAGGAACAATAAGAAGACAATGCAAAAGTACAGTACGAAGACGAAGCCGGTAGCACGCAGCGCCAACAGCACAAGATTCACACGGTAATCCGCGAAGCGTGGCAACATATAGACGATCGCATTGCCGAGCGATAGTAACCAGAATTCGCGCGCCGTAAAATTACCGAGCACCATCTGGCTTTCGCGCGATACCGGCCCCCAATAGTTGAGCAGCAGGCCGATAAAAGGCAGAATACCGGTGAAAATCAGTTGCATGGTAAATAATGCAGCCGGGTTTTCTAACCGCGCCGCGTGATGGCGACCAGCGTAGATAAGCAGGCGCAGCAAAAGGAATGAGAATACCGCATTGCAGCAGAGAAAGACTATCTGCAGCAAATGCGCGAAGCTGCCATCATGCGGAAGAAAGCGGATGCTTTGAAAGCCCACGTACAGAATAACTGGAGCTGCGATCGTACCGATGGCCCCCCAAATGAGCCCGCGTTTCGACTGAATGCTGAACGCAGAAGCGAGCAAAAAAACGAGCACGTAGAACAATGGCAGTTGGCCAGCGATTAACGTGGTCATGTAATCGTCTGTATTGAATTGCCAGCTGCGTCCTGACGGTGGGTGCTGGGGCACATGAAACATGCTATAAAAGCAGACGATCGCCAGCCCGAGCAACGCCAAGCGGAGCAACTTGCCCGGACTGCTGTTACGATACAGCCCCCACAGGCCCACAGTAACCGTTGCGGCCCCCGGCAGAGCGACGACAAAAAGACCTTCGAGCGCACCGTATTGCTGGTTACGGTTCAGATCGGGCCAGATAAAGTACAACATGCGCGCACACAGCGCCAGCAGTATTGCCGTGGGCAACAGCCCTGCGGCGATCAGAGTCAGATTCAAATTACGCGCGTGTTTGAACATAGCGAAACCTCGTGGCAAAAACATAGTAACCGATCAAAAACGTGATGAAGACTACGGTACCGATGCTCTCATGCAGAAAGGTAAACTTTTCTGTTACGGGGATAAGCCGATACGAGAGCAAAATGCGAAATGCATTCGCGAAAATGGATAGTATAAATGCAGAGATGAGTGCCGTACGTAACCTCTGCAGCATGGCAGCGAGCAGCAGAGCCATCAGAAAGAAATGGATTCCTGAACAGCTATAATCGAGCACAATACCGGGAAAGGTATAAACACCTTCTACTTCGCTAAAGTCATTGCCGGTTGCTAACGAAAGCAAAATAGCGGGTAAAAAAAGAAACAGGCGATATAGCGGGGCCCACTCGATCATGGCGAGTATTTTGACAATGGTGCATACGAAGATCGCCACATAAAGTCCGTATGTTGCTTTGAAATGGAATCGATGGTTTTTCGGGGCCTTGTCCATAAGGACATTCAAACCTGTACCTCGCTCCCGGTAAATATTCATTGTCGCCTTATCCTTAGACGGCGATTCTCTGTACATGGAGAAAAATTTCGTCAGGTTAGTGATCCCCCTTTTTGCCGCGCTGGCGCTTCACTGCAGCAGCCTGCCCGTCGGCCAACCCGGCGCCGAGGCCGAAAATCTCGCCGAGCGAATGCTCAAAGCAGCCGATTACGACAAGTGGCAGGCGACCGCCGCGGTGTCGTTCGTGTTCCGCGATGACGAAAAAATCTTCTGGGATAAAAAACGCAAACTTGTCGAAGCGGAGTTCAAAGGTAAGCTGGTCCAGTTCAGTGAGATTACCGGCAAATCGTTGTGTTTCGAGGGCGAGCGCCGTCTTATGGATGAATGCCCTGAACTTACTGAGAAAGCGGTGAAACGTTTTTATAATAATACATTCTGGTTGAATCCCGTATTCCACATTAAGGCCCCGGGTACCGAGCGGGCTTTGGTCGAAAAAGAAAAGCTGCTGGTGAGTTTCAAATCGGGTGGCTCGACCCCTGGTGACTCGTACCTGTTTACTCTCGATAACGAGGGCAAAGTTGCCGAAATGGCGATGTGGGTTTCGATTTTGCGCATCAAAGGCACGCGCGCAGTATTCGGCGATTACCGCGTCACCGAAACTGGTGTGCGGATAGCACATCATCACAAGCTATATTCGCTCGTTTCGGTTGATCTGAGTGAGGTCAAAATGTACGCTGAATATCCGCAGGCGGGCAAAGACCGTTTTCAAGGGCTTTTAGAGCTGACCGGGTCGGCGAGCAGCGAATCGATAAATCGGAAAAAATGACGTAGCCGCAAGATGACGCCGGCTCACTTGTCGCGGGCATACTCGACCAAAATATACTTGCCGCGCCGCATCCCTTATTGTACCCTCTGAGCACATGGACCTGTCGTGTCTGATGCGGCCGCGCAAGATTTGCCTGTGTAAGTGCGTATCGCGCGCCGACGTGACAGAGGCAGTTGCCGGTGGGGCTGACACATTTCGTAAGCTCATCGAGAAAACGCATGCAACGACCGGCTGTGGCACCTGCTACCAAGAAATGTATGCCGCCTTTCGTGAAGAAAAGGAAAAAGCTGCCTGCCAGCTCACCGGTCAGATTGGGCTGAAGTTTTGAGTCGGGCGGCCACCGCCGCATACGCCACGCTGGCTTACCAGCTAATGCCTTTCAAAAAGTAGCCGATATTCAGACAGGCACCCATAGTTATGCTCCGTCCCCGCCTCAGGTACCTTCTGCTGCTCTCGCTGGCCACAGGGTTGTATGCGAAAGAAATACGCGAAAATCCGGTTCTAAAAAAACTCGAACGCTACCTGCCGTATCCGATTGAAGAAACTGAAGCCTCTGCTGCTTCGGTCGATTTTAACCCCCGCCTCGTTGCCGAAGAATTGGGCCAGAAACTGAACCAGTTTTATCTCAGCGATCCCTCGGATAAAAAGATCGCCAACCGGCAAGATAACGATTCGAATGCTGCTTGGTACCGCAAAGAATGGAACGTCAATTTGCAGCGCCTGTTTATGCGCGACCTGTTAGCAAAAACGCAGAAAGCATTCATTATAAAAGAAGCCCCCAACATTGCCGCCTTGCATTACAATTATGCGCTGTCGCAGATCAAGCTCAAAAAACCGTATCACGCGGCGTTCCATTTTGTTCAATCGCTGCGATACCGCAGTCTGCGCCTCGATGAAGATATTTATGTCAATGGCGATCGTCTGCAGCTGGTAAAAGCGGGTGAGGCGGAGATCAAAGACGCCGAAACGTTTCGCGACGCAAAAAAGAAATTCGACGAACAGCAACGCGAGAAACAGAGACTCGAAGAAGAAATGATATTGCTCGATGATAAGAGCCGCTCGCCGCATGCCCCGCCGCCTTCGACCGGTAGTGTCGAAGATGAACGCAGGCGCCAGCAGCAGCAAATCGCCGAACAAAAAGAAAAAACACGGCAGGCGCTCGAGCGGGTACGTGGTGAATTTGACAAAGCGAAGGCGGCGCTCGACGCAGCACAAAAGAAATACACCGAATACGAGAAGGTCTATAACCGGAAATCGGCCGACATGCTGGTTGTGATGGCGGGCCTGGTGCGCCAGCTTGAAGACGCGATCAAAGAACGTTCGAAAGTACTCAATAAAAAGGCGCTTTATAAGACAAACTTCAACCAGACGCTGCAGCACGATTATAGCCAGAACCGCCAGTTTACCGCATACGCCAACGTGCTCGAAGCGGCGACACGTCTGGACCCTGAAAACCCGGTCATCAACTTTCAGCTGGCAGAAGAATACCGCACTTCGCAGGATGTTTCGCGCAGCATTGATTCATACGAACGCGCATTGACCGCCAATGAAAAACCGCGCGCGGGGTTTGAACTCAAACCCGAGCAGATACACAAAGCGCATGCGGCGCTGGGCGCTCTGTATTATGCCAAGAGCCGCTTCGTCGACGCCGCTTTTTTCTACGAAAAAGCCTATGTCGCCACCCCCGAAGGTCGCGAGAAACAGAACGTCAGTTGGCAGCTGGCCAAATTACACGTCGAAAAAACCGGCAATTATGAACGGGCTTCTGAACTCTTTGAAAAGTACCTGCAAAGCATTGCGACGCTGAATCCGACCGATATTGCCGATCGTACGCAATGGATTAAGGAGCGTTTTCTTGCCAACCGCTACCTGATGCAGATGTATAGCAAGAAAAGCGACAACGATCTCGTTCGGCGTACTATGCAGGGCGCAGAATCGGCTCACCGTGATCTCGAGGCGTTGATCGCTGATCTGCGCGCGCGTAACGCCAAGACGTATGAAGCGATGCAGACGGCAAAAAAGAGCCTGTTTGACGATGTCCGCAGCCGTGAACTCAATACTTATCTCAAACTCGAAGCGGATTTCGAAAAACAAAAGCGTGAACTCGCCATTATTGAAGCCGGACGTAACAGCCTGCCGCTCGCCCAGTTTTACGAGCAATATGCAACATTTCTGGAAAGCCAGCACGATATTCAAGGTGCGATCGGTGTCTACGCGATGGCGGAGAAACATGGCATCGGGGCCGACCATGCGCGCCGCGAACAAGGCCGGCTGAAGAGCCTTTACCGTTAACCGGCTACGCCTTGACGCACCGGCTCACGGGGGCAAGCTGGCCTATGGCAGTGCTTTCGTTTCCGTTATGGATGATTTTTGCTGTACTGATGCCGATATTGATGCTGTTCTTTGTTTTGGGGTTCAGCGCCGCGGTTGAACCGGCCATTAAACGCCCGCCGCCCATAGAGCGGAGTAATTCATAAGCTGTCCGCTGCGCTTGTTTCGTCGGCGCACATGGTGCGGCACCTTTGAATCAACTCAGTTTTCGCAGAACAAAACCTCTGATCTAATCTCTTCTTTGTTGCCGGCTTTATCGATCGCGTAATATTGAATGAGCATTGTGCTGCCGTGGGGGGCCATCTCGCTGTGGGTCAACCGGTTACCGTATTCTGTAAACGGTGCCGCGTTGATGTCTTTGCCGACGGCGGTAATTCGGTAGAAAATTTTAGCCATACCCGACTCGGCATCGTCGACGAGAAAAACAATCGAACTTTCTTTACCGACGCTGATGCCGCGCTTCGCATGCACGGGGTTCACGATGACAACGCGGGTTTTCGGCGGATTCAGTTCGACTTTGAACACGAAGTTCTTTTTAAAAACCACTTGTTTTTGTGCGTTTTCGAGCTGAACTTCCATGCGGTATGTATCGGGCTTATCGAACACCAACGGTTCGCGGTATTCGAGAAATTCACCGTCGCCGAGGCGGTATTTGGTGACCAGATTCGGCTGCACGGGCAGCTCAATGCGGCTGCCTAACAGATATTCTGTTTGCCCTTGCTGCACTACGGGTATCGTGGGTTCGCGGTAGGCTTTGCGGAGAAACTTTTCGACGGCTTGGGTCTGGCTATAAGGGCCCGCGACGCCGGTCTTGTGTATCGAGCGCACGCGAAAGAACTTCACTTCGGGTGAAAGATATTCACGAAAGGTCTTATCTTTGGTGCGTACGGTTTTTACCCGCGCGCCGGTGATTTTTTCCGCATCGGTGGCCTTCGAGAGGTCGATGTCAGAAAAT
>JAEUSA010000023.1 GCA_016788945.1 Leptospiraceae bacterium | reverse complement strand
AATAATCTTGGACTGCTTTTCTCAGCAGCGGGAGACTATGAACGGGCAGCGGCTGTGTTTAGCGAGGGGCTAACGCTAAACGGGAAAAATAATAAACTGCTTCATAATCGAGGCATTACCTTGCTTCAAATAGGCAAAATCAGCCTTGGTTGCACCGATTTGAGTTCTGCAAGGGCGAATGGGCATCCGGATTCAAGCAAGCTTTTTAATAAATATTGTACACCGGAACCGATGAAAAACATTCATCGACATTGATGACTTCATTTTCAGAGATTAGGCAGATCGTATTTTGCAAAAAAAAAGCCCGCCGTTAGGCGGGCTTTGGGATCAACCTAAGTCAATCCTTTTGAAGCTCAATCAAATTAGAACTTCAGAGAAATACCAACGTTCGCTGAGAAGTCAGTAATACCCAGAGTTTCAAACTGTGCGATGTGCTTACGTGCAGTAGCAGAGTTAGCTGCTTCTTCGTTTGTAACATCGTTGCTTGAGAACGAATCTTTGTAAGTTGTGGTAACAGTTGTTGCGAAGTTGTCGCTGTTTGACGCAGTAGCAACAGTGTTCTTGCGAACAAGAGTTTTACCATTGTTGTCAGCAGTCGCTACGATCGCACGGATACCGATGTTCAGACCGATCATATCAGTGAACATGAATTTGTAACCAAGTTCACCATATGCACCAAACGCCATGTTGTAACCTTTAACATCTTCACGAGCTGAGAAGGTACCTGTACCTGTGTTATACGCAGTTGTTGCGTTTGTCACAGTAGTGGTTGTAGTGGTTTCGAATGGCAGTACGATTGCCAAACCAGCACCTGCAAACCATTCGCCGCCGAGCGCATTCACATGCGGACGCAGACCAACACCGATGATTTGGTTTGTCCATTTCTGTTGTGAGGTTGTATCAGCAGTTGCACCAGCACCTACAAATGAACCGCTCTTGAATTCGCGAGTTTTGATTGAGCGAATATCATAAGAAGCTACCAATCCAAGGCCTTCTACGATATCGTAACCGATAGAAACACCGCCACCAAAACCTTGCGACGCGCTTGTTTTGTAAGTGCGAGCAGTAGCATCAGTTGCTGTGTTAGCGGTTTCTGCCTGGGTACCAGTTTGACCATCGAGGCCAGCTGTTGAGGTACCGTTTGCAAATGTGTATGAACCACGGAGGTCAATAAACAAGCCAACGCCTTTTGCTGCGCCTTTAGCTGATGGTGCAATTGCTGCTGCTGTAGTTACAGCTGCCGGAACTGCCGGTGCTGCTACTGCTGGTTTCGCGGGCGCTTTAGCAGGCTTTTTGCCTTTCTGAGCTGCCAGCGAGCCAACAAGTGCCAGAGCAGCGAAAACACTAATAAGTTTTTTCATGTTGTCTCCTGAAAATTTTTATTTTCGCCTGCCGTGGCCTGTGAGGGCTGCTAAATAAATCAGCAGCCTCTCCAGCTACCCGGACAGACATAAGATACGACGTCTAAACTTACTCAAAGCGGCAAGTTTTTTTTACTAATGAATTCAGGCCCAATTGGTAAACGCCGCGTTCTCAAGCAATAAAGACAAGGTTATGTCGCATGGGGGCCGTAGGGGTAGGTTTAAACCTACCCCTATGCCAGAAGGGAGAACAAATCGGCAGGGTCTTTGATTTGATCTATGAAAACCATCTTGGGCCCTAAGAAGCCATTGAATTCAGACGCATAGACCGAGGTGTATGCACCCGCGCTGAGGAACAATATGGCGTCGCCCGGTTTGGCGGCGGGAATCTGCGCTTCATACATTTTGTCGACCGAGTCACAGCTGGGTCCGCACAGCATTGCCGTTTCTTTTTCAGCCTTCGATGAAAACAGCATTGGGTATGTAATGCCATCGATCGTTTCCATCATGCCCGTAAAAACTCCGCAATCGAGAAATGCCCAGGTCTTCTCTCGCCGCGCGACGCCGACAACTTTGGTTGCGAGCACGCCGGCAGAACCCGAAATAAAACGGCCTGGTTCGACAATGAGATCCTGTGGTTTAAAGCCTTTGCGTTCCCATTCTTTCAGATGGCGGATAACTACTTTACCTATCTCTGCGGCCGTCGGAATCTTTCGGCCGAGGTTTACGGGAAAGCCGCCGCCGATATTGATCGTTGTGGGGTTGAGGCCATATTCGCGAGCGATTTCGATGCAACGCCAAGTCAGATACATCGCGCTATCCCAGCCTGATATGGTCTCACACTGTGAACCCGGGTGAAAGGTAATGCCGTCGAGGGGTATCTCGTGGTCTTTCATGTACTGAAAAATCGCCGGCCACAGTTCTTCATCCGCACCGAACTTTCCCGACAGGGGCCACATCGAACCTTCATTAGGCACGACAATGCGCAACTGGGGGCGCACGCGATGACTGAGTGGAGCCGAAGCCCCAGCGTGCGGCTTGAATTTTTCGAGTTCTTCAACCGAATCGAAACTTTGAATGGTTACACCGTGCTCCAATGCGCGGCGAATGGCGTCGGGCGCTTTAACCGGGTTTGACAACACGATCTCGTCTGCCTTCACACCGAGAGCGAGCAATTTTTCGATTTCGGCGATCGAGGCTGTTTCGAAGTGTGATCCTTCTTTTTTCAGAATGTCGATGATTTCGGGATGTGAGTTGGATTTAATCGCGTACGCAATGCGAAACGGCGGCAGCGCTTTTTTCAGATCGAGATAGTTTTGTCGAATACGGCTGCGATCTATGAACAGAACGGGGGTGTCGTAGATTTTATTTTCCATTCGCGTCAAACTATGCGTGCAAAAAGCGACAGGTTGTACACCGAATACACAGCGTACATTTGCGGGCTAAAAAGAAAACCCGACTTCACCGCGGCCAATGAGGCCAACATTGTCGAGTTTCGTACCGGCGATGCCACCGCGCAGAACAAGTCTGACCCTGCGATCGGCGCCAAACCCGATGCCGGCTGTGAAATAGGTGAGGTCAGTGTACTTGTCGACATAATAAGTTGATACGCTTGTGGTGGGATAATAGTTAGTCTCGCTTCGTGCTTCTTTGCCGTTTAACGATAACACACCAGACTGCAGCAAAAGTGCCGTTGCATCGGAGATAAAAAAGCTCAGCTTGCCATAACTGTCGGTATAAGACTTGTACAACCAGTCGACATTGATTTCAAAGCGCAGCAACTTGCGTATCGCCAAGCCAATGCCAACTAATCCACCACCGGTTGATCCGTCTTTATCGAGACCAAACTGAACGCCTGTGTTAAAGATGAGCCAGCGATCGGCGACGAACGTAAATTTATAGAACATTGCCAGTGAGGTTTTTTCCAACCCCGGCGTTGAGAGTTGCAATGGCCTGAGCTCAATGCTCATAACCTCGGGAACGAGGTTGCCCAATGAAAAAGCACCTTCAAGATTTCTCTGATAACCAAGTTCACCAAGCCGGAACTTTTGATCGACACCTGCGAGCAACTGGCCGGCACCAAAAACATAATTGCGATTGGTGGTCATGGCTTCGCCAGCTTTTACATCAACCTCGCGGCGCGCTGTCTCAAAACGTATAACGTCTCCTTTGGCAACTTGACCTTTAAGGTCAGCCGGTATTTTGAGGACTATATAATCCTTTTCAATGGAAACGACTGGAGCAGAACCTAATAAGAGTTCAGTTGTTCGCTTTCCGCCGTCGCCGCCGGAAGGTAAGGCGACGCCCGGTTTGTATAGTTTTGCGGTCTGGTTGAGGTAATCCACACCGAGACGGGCTTCGGCGTACGCGAGATCGTTGCGCACTTCGAATATAGGGTATTGCTGATCGGCGGCGCTGATTGCAGAGCAGCAAAATAGGATTAGCCAAGTCGCATTTTTCATTTACCGGACTTTAAAAACTGCGCAATCGCTTCAACAACTTGGGTAATTTCATCGTGCGTAATATGCGAATGAATCGGCAGAGCGAGGACTTCATTACATGCCTTTTCGCTTTCGGGAAAATCGCCGTTCTTGTAGCCCAAATAGGCGAAACATGGCTGTAAGTGCAGCGGCGTGGGGTAATAGATCATATTGCCAATCTGCCTGTCATCGAGAAATTTTTTCAGCGCATCGCGTTGATCAGCGCCGCCATTCGCCGATGGTACGCGTATAATGAATTGATTATAAATATGGTATGCGTTGGCTTCTTCGTACGGCAGTATAATGCGCCCAGCTAAATCAAGCGAGGCGAAAAGTTTGCGATAGAGCGCGGCATTTGCCCGTCGCATCTCATGCCATGTATTGAGGTGTTTGAGTTTCACGGAGAGAACAGCGGCTTGAATCGCGTCGATGCGGAAGTTGCCGCCGACCTCGAGATGCTCATAGCGATTCTTCATACCGTGTACGCGTACTCGCCGGGCTTTCTCCACAAATTTTTCATTGCGTACAATGAGCATACCCGCGTCACCAAATGCTCCGAGATTTTTCGTCGGAAAAAATGAAACTTCACCCATGTCACCGATAGCAGCGACCGGTTTGTTTTTGTATTTAGCACCCATTGCCTGAGCCGCATCTTCGATCAGTACCAGATTTTTTTCTTGTGCGAGAGTCGTTAGCGAATCCATGTCCGCAGACTGACCATAAAGGTGAACAGGCATCAGCGCCTTAGTATTGTTCGTTACGGCCTCGCGGGCTTTTAGCGGATCGATATTGAATGTGCGCGGGTCAATATCTGCAAAACGGATGCGCATTCCCGCGCGGTGGATAACGCCTGCCGTGGCGAAAAACGTGAATGGTGAGGTGACACATTCGGTGCGTTTGTCGGCACTCGTTGTGCTGAGCATCGTATCTTCAAGCACCATCAATGCCAGTAATTGTGCGTCCGTACCGCTCGAAACCGCGATTGCCTGTTCGGGTTTTACCCCGAAATAGGCCGCGGCGGCCGCTTCAAAATCGTCGACTGCTTTACCGAGTATAAATTGTGAGCCCGACAGCAGCGGCTCGATAGCCGCTTTGATTTCATCAAGCAGGGGGTTATTTTCGCGGGTTAAATCGAGTAAGGGGACCATGGTTTTTATTCTTGGGACAAGCCCAAAAATAAAATCACTTCTGAGCGTCTTTCATCATCGCGGCGAGACCCTTTTTGGCGAGGGTACGCAGCGCACGGGTAGAGACGTTCAGGGTAATGTAACGACCTTCTTCGGGAAGAAAAATACGCTTCTTGTGAACGTTGGATTTGAAAGTACGGCGGGTTTTACGGTGTGAATGGCTTACGTTGTTACCGAAGCGAGTTCCTTTACCGGTTAAATCACATTTTCTTGCCATACATAACTCCTGAGGAAAGCCAGAATACTATTGGTCAACATGCCGTAAACGCCTTTCGCAATAAGATGGCATGGCTGCGTTTTGTGGATGATTGCCAAAACCATACCCAAATGCGTAGTGTTTGGATATGGTTTTGGCCTAACCACGGAAAAAACGCGACCGCCCCTAAAAAACCCAATAAATACGCACTTTTTCCTTTACAGCACGGCACCGGTAGCCCATTATGTCGCATCATGGCAGAAAAAAAACCCCTTTCCAAAAACCAGCTCCTCTCTGAACTGGCGGAAAAAACCAATCTCAGCAAAAAAGAAGTTGATGCGTTTCTCGAAGCGCTGACAACAATTGCATATAAAGAAGCAAAATCCGTGGGCAAGTTCACTCTTCCCGGTTTTGGCATTCTGAAGCTCGTCCAGCGCGCAGCGCGCTCTGGTCGCAACCCGGCAACCGGCCAAACCATCCAGATTCCGGCGAAAACTGTGGTCAAAATGACCCTCAGCAAAGCCTGCAAAGAGGCAATCGCCGGCCCGGCAAAGAAAAAATAACGGTCAAAACCGCTAAAACCACCCATTTTCTATTGTATAGATAAGGCGCCGGGTATAACCACCCGGGTCGCCGTTAAGACTCTGCTACAAGTCAAGGGAAGGGGTTTCGGGGTCGAGGGTATCCTCGACCCTTTTGCTTCAGGCCTACTGATTGCCGCCACCGGCACTTCCACCCGCTTTTTAGAATATTTTCTTGCACTGCAAAAAGGCTATACTGCCGAAATCT
>JAEUSA010000403.1 GCA_016788945.1 Leptospiraceae bacterium | reverse complement strand
CGATGGCTGAACAGGGTTTATTGTTCAAGAAACTCGCTGAAGTGCAGCCAAAGCTTGGTACCCCCGCATTTGCCATTCTACTACAAACGGGCATCAGCGTCGCGTATATTCTTGCCTTTGGTTTCGGTGGCACGCTTAACCTCTTGATCTTCATGGGCTTTGCGCTGAGCTTCTTCCCTTGGTTGACCATTTTCGGTTTGCTCTTTGCTCACTTTCGTAATAAATCGGACATCATCGCCAATCGTCCTTATCGTTCACCGCTCTTTCCGTTGTTTCCCGTAATCTATCTCACGGTTTCGGCCTTTATGATGGCTTCTTCACTGATCTATAAAACTAAACAGTCGCTGGTCGCCATTGCGATCACCGCCGCAGGTGCGGTGTCGTTTTTTGTGTGGCAGAAATTCAAAAAATAACCGTAGAACATGCCATTAATCATTTGCTGACCGTTGGTCGGCAAATGATTAAGGTGTTTGAGATGGATCCCAACAGGTTCGTAGATTTTCGTTAAGGCCGTCGAGCACACCCATATCAGCCGGTTCGACATTAAAATCGAAGATCGCAAAGTTCTCGGCGATGCGCTGCGGCGACACGGACTTTACGAGCACAATATTCCCTTTCTGTACAGACCAGCGTAAAATCAGCTGTGCGACCGTCTTGCCATACTTTGCCGCCATTGGTTTGAGCGATACATCCGCCACCTTTTGCCCATGCGCCAAGGGGCTATAAGCTTCGACTAGCATACCGTGCGATTCGCAGTAAGTTTTGAGCTCGTTTTGGCTAAGATAGGGATGCAGCTCAATCTGGTTCACCGCGGGTTTCACCGCAGCGGATGACAAAAGTTCGTCGAGATGGCGCGGCATATAGTTACTCACGCCGATCGCACGCGTGCGGCCGGTCTTGTGTATGGCTTCGAGGTCTTTCCACGCCTGCGCACGCGTTTTCGTCACAGGAAAATGGATCAAATACAGATCAAGATAGTCGAGGCCAAGGCGCGCCATGCTGTCGTCGAATGCCTTTTGGGCTTTGGCTTGGTCGCTGTTCCACAACTTCGTGGTGACGAAAATTTCGCTGCGGTCGATTCCGCTGTCGCGGATCGCCTTTCCCACATCGACCTCATTGCCGTAGATGCGGGCTGTGTCGATGTGGCGGTAACCGGTATCGAGCGCGGTACGCACGGCCTTATAACATTCTCCCTCAGAGGCTTTCCAGACGCCAAAACCGAGCTGGGGTATCTTTTGCCCTGTATTTAGCGTGAGAGTCTGTGCCATGGAGGTGATGACTAACTATGCACCGGGTTCGTCGAGCCATTTGGAGCATACGGGGGCACATACTGACAATAATGTCATTTTTTTGGCACGGTGTACATCCGTTCGCACATATAGTACATTATGAAGAAAATAACCGCCATCGCGCTGGTTTTACTCACCAGCCAGGTTTTCGCCTGGAAAGGCGCAACCCACAGCCGGCTGTCACAGGACGCTATCGACCTGCTGAACAGCATGACCACAGACCCGCAGGCGCAGGCCGCCGTGCAAAAACTGATTACGCGTTACGGATCGCTCTCTGCGGCGAAAACGGCGTATGGCAATCAGGCAAAAGACGAAGATATCCCCCAGCCAAATACCCCACTGGGCAACGACCAGTGGTATGATGCATGGTGGTCTTATTCGCGCAATGGTTCACCGTCGCTTTTCGGCCTCGTGGACGTCTCTTATTTCGTCGCGCTGACCCACTTCGTCAATGCGTTCAACACCTCACCCAATGCCGACGTGCATGGCCAAAAACCGATGGGATACCAGTATTACCGCAGCCGTCCGATGTATAACCTCGTGGGCGATAGCTCAACCGGTGACTACGACTGGGTAACCGAGGCCTATAACTATAACCTCAACCCGACCAGTGATACAATCACCCGGATGAAGAATCTTTGCGGCGGCTCATGCCGCTTTAGCACCAGTGCATACAATACAGACTACCAAGATGTCAACCAGCCATCAGGCGCCAGCGCCTGCGCGGCGCTCATCGATGGCCCATCGGGCTACGTGGCCAGCGGTAACCTGACTTTGATCGCGCGTTGTTATCACTACATCGAAGACGCATCACAGCCACACCACGCTGGTGCGTATTACGGCAAAGATCACACAGATTTCGAAGGTTTTGTTGAGGACAACTATTACAACTCGGCATACCAGATTAGCCAAACGCCGGCCAAGCTGGCAGAAGCTAAAACCTACTATACGACCTTTTCCGGCATGTCTGCGGAGAACATCGTCAAGTACATGGCACAATGGTCAACGACCAACTGCTATGCCGTGTATACCAACGACTACACGAGCAATGAGGTCGCTTGCGCTGAAAAACTGATGCCGCGCATTCGCGCTGCCGTCGCAGCGATGACCGCACAATCGATCGCCCGCCGTCCATAAGCGGGCAGCAAATCGCCGGTTGGCTTTGCCACCCGGCGATCTGTCGCTAAATATTTACAAGCTGTCGCAACTGCCGTTTTCTCCTTAAATGTCATACGATATCGCAGTCCTTGCGGGCGATTACATCGGCCCCGAGGTAATGAAATCAGCCCTCGAAGTGCTGGCCAAAGTCGCCGACGATAAGGCCCAGTTTAGTTTCAAAGAGGCTCTCGTCGGCGGTGCGGCGATCGATGCTACCGGCAAAGCGCTGCCGGCCGAAACTCTGAAGACCGCAGAATCGGCACATGCAATCTTGTTCGGTTCAGTCGGCGGACCAAAGTGGGAACACCTGCCCCCCGCAGAACAGCCCGAACGGGCTTCGCTGCTGCCATTACGCAAACATTTCGCGCTGTACGCCAACCTGCGGCCGGCCATTATCTATAAAGAGCTCAAAGAAGCCTCTCCCCTGCGAGCAGATATCGTCGGTGATGGCCTTGATGTACTCATTCTGCGCGAACTGACGGGTGACGTCTATTTCGGTGAACCGAAGATTCGTCGCGGTTCGGGTGCCACCGAAGAGGCCCTCGATACGATGATCTACAAAAGATTCGAGATCGAACGTATCGCACATCTCGCTTTTCAATCCGCGCGGTTGCGCCGTAAGGTCGTTCATTCGATCGATAAAGCGAATGTACTGACCAGCATGGTTTTCTGGCGCGAAGTCGTAACCGAAGTGGGCAAACAATATCCCGATGTAAAACTCAGCCACATGTACGTCGACAATGCCTCGATGCAGCTGATTCGATGGCCTAATCAGTTTGACGTCGTTCTCTGCCCGAATATGTTCGGCGATATTCTCTCTGATGAAGCCAGCCAAATCACGGGCTCAATCGGCATGCTGGCTTCTGCCTCGCTCGGTGAACCCGGCAAGTGGGGTCGCGACGGTCTGCAGTTCGGTCTGTACGAACCTGCTGGCGGCACTGCGCCCGACATCGCCGGTCAGGGTGTAGCCAACCCGATCGCCCAAATTCTTTCAGCCGCACTGTTGCTAAGGTACTCTCTGAAGCTCGAAGACAAAGCAGCGCGGATTGAGAATGCGGTAAAATCGGCAATCGCCGCGGGCGCGCGTACGCGCGACCTGACCGCTGAAGCCGGCAAAGCCATATCGACCGCTGAGATGACACAAGAAATCACACGGCGCCTGTAAAACTGGACGCCGTATACCGGCTTAACTAACTTTGAGTATCGAAAAAAAGCCGGAAATATTATCGCTCAGTGAAGACGAGCTTGCGGCGCTGCTCATTGCTGACGGCCACAAAAAATTCCGCGCGCAGCAGGTGTTCCAGTGGCTGCACCTGAAGCAGGTGTTCGATGTGCGCAAGATGACCAATCTGAAAGGTGACTTTCAGGACTACCTGACGGAAAAATTCGCCTTTCCCGATTTCCGCATTCTGAACGAGGTGAAATCCCCCTCTGACCAGACTGCGAAATACCTGTTCGATTTTGCCGGCAAACAAGTCGAAAGCGTGTGGTTGCCTTATGAAAACCGGCAATCGATCTGTATTTCCGTGCAGTCGGGCTGTTCGCTTGATTGCAGCTTTTGTGCGACGGGAAAAATTGCATTTAAAGGCAATCTTACGGCCGCACAGATTCTTTCACAGGTCTACGGCATGCAGCAGATCTACGATCGGCGCATCACCAACGTCGTGTTCATGGGCATGGGCGAACCCTTCTACAACTACGATAATGCCATACGCGCGGCCGACCTGATTGCGCACCAGCACGGCATGAATATTTCGCGCCGGCGCATTACGCTCAGCACGTCGGGCGTGCTGCCGGGGATAAAACGCTTCATCGAAGAAAAACAACCCTACCGCCTCGCGCTATCGTTGCATGCAGTTTTTAGCGACAAACGCCGCGAGATTATGGACATCGAGGAGAAATTTTCTTTCGAAGAAGTACTCGAATACCTGCGCGAACACCGCGGCGAAATGCAACAGGGACAACTCATGTTTGAGTACATCATGATCGATGGTATAAATATATACCCCGACGATGCGAGGGAACTCGCGCGTTGGGCAAAACTGCTGCGCGCCAAGGTAAACCTGATTCCCATGAACACCGAATTTAATGGCATGCACCGCCCGTCTGAAGAAAAGATCTATGATTTCTGGCGCCAACTCGTGGAACGCGACGTCGTCGCAGTAAACCGAAAATCACCGGCGAAAGATATTCAGGGTGCTTGTGGTATGCTGGCAGGGCGAAATCATGCATGATATGAGCGACGAGCAGGCAGCGCTCGAAGAAGAACACCTCGCGGAACCCGAGCTTCCAGCTGAAGCGGCGGGCTTCAGGTTTACCTCTTACCGCGATTTTCTGAAATTTACCGAATATGCCGGCGAGGGTGTACAACTCGAATTTGCCGAACCCGTGCACGACAGCGCCGGGGCGGTGCTGATACAACGCGGCTTACACGTCAGACCTAATTTGTTAAAGAATCTCTGGCAGTTTTTTAATGCCGGGAACCTCAACGAAAACATCGTCATTGCCGATACAAAACAGTTACACACGGCGATTCGCGAGAGAATATGCCGCTCGTTGTTTCGCTGCCTGCAGCCGGGTCGGTTTCATGTGGCACAAGCGTTGACCGACGCTTCGCAAGTAAACATACGTGGCGTACTTTCGAACCTGTTGCAGAGGCATGACGTCATGCCGGTATTCATGAAGTTAGATCAGGCAGAAGACCCGCTGTTACCACATTTGGGTGAAGTCGCACTGGTCGCCGGTGGGTTCGCCGAACAATATTGCCGCGCTTCGGGCAACGAAAAACTCATGCGCGAGACGGTGCGCACTGCGATATACGCCGGTTTACTGCACGATATCGCGCTCGCGGACGATGATGATTTTCTCCTGAACGATATCGAAAAGATTCGCGAGAGCAATCATGCGGCTAAGAGTGCGGAACAGGCAAAAAAGCTCATCGCAGCTGTTCCCGAGCCGGTTATGGCCATCATTGCAGAGCATCACCGCGACACCAATGTCTTTGATCCCGACGGTGATTCATTATTGCCTCCAGAGAGAATCGCCGCCGAGTCATTGGCGCTGAGCGAGTACATTTTCGTGCAATTGCGCTCACAGTACCGCAAAGATGAATCGATGAATTCGGCGGAACTATTGTTCTACGAGCTGGGCAGGGCGTTTGGTCAGGGGAAATTTCATCCGCAGTTTAAGATGATTACTTCACGACTCTGGGAGAATTTATTTGCAACTTTATATTACGGCTATGAGATTGGCCAGGTAGAAAATCGCTGTCCCCATAAACCATCCGCCATCGCTTACCCGACACCCCGCTGTACGCAAATCATGTGCCATGATCATGTCACAAAATGCGCCAACTATGACGACCATTTGCCATTAGAAATCTTACAGGCAACACGATTCCCCGGCAGGCCGGGCACGATGATTGCACCCGGAAAATACGGAAAATGCCGTTTAGCGACAGAACTACCCAAAGAAATTTCCCAGACTAAAGGCGCTCAGGCGTGGCTGACCAAAGGCGGAAACGAACAACGATCACCTAGTTAGGCAAGGCGCGCGCGCAGCTTCAAATAGGGACCACCGTCAGTCACCTTGACCCACTCTTTGTAACCTTTGCCGCACATACCCAAACCGTTTATGTGCAAATGTGGTGAAACCATCGAAATGGATTGCAGAATTTCCGGCACATAGCCGGTAACAATGACCGGCGAATAATATTCATTGGTCAGCGCACCGCGTGATATGCGACGAGCAACCAGAGCCTCGAGCTGAATTCCCCAGCTTTTCGGATCTTCCATGCCATTGGTGGCACGATCGACGAAAAACCCTTCATCGACAGATGCAATCATCGCCTCAAGGTCATCATTGCCGGGCATAAAATACGTATTGGTCATTCGGGAATAGATTTTATGATCAAAACTTTCGCGCCGACCGTTAGGCGAGCGCGTCAGACCCAAACGCGATGCACTGGCATGGTCGGTCATGGGCTGCGTCAGAATCCCGTTTTCAACTATGCGCGTTTCAGCAGCGGGCATGCCTTCGTGATCGAAAAAGTAACTCGCTGCAGCGTTCGGCAGCCCGGGGGAATCGTAAAGCCTCACCTGCGGTGATGCAACAAATTTGCCGAGATATTCGCTGCCGCGCGCCCGCCCTTTCTGCATGGTATCGGCTTCGGTGCCGTGACCAAAGGCCTCGTGCGCCAGCATGCCTGAAAGCGAGGGCGAAAATATACATTCGTAGTTACCCGGCTCAAGCCGGGGCGCGCCGAGAATTCTCTCCCCGTCGGCAAGCATGCCGTCGATTAAATGCAGATTCTCACCCATGAGTTCCCACGAACCCTTTTGGCTAAAGCCATCGTATATCTGCGCGGTCGAATTCGTCGCGTCATCTTTTAAGACAGCGGAGTAGATCGCCTCAAAGCGCGGCAGATGCTGTTCAAGGCATTTTTTGCCACTGACATAGATCTCGCGTGTGTTGGTTTGTTTGTAGCGCGCTGAAGCCATAGCGACGAGTTTTTTCCGCGCCTTAATTTCCCGCGCGAGGCGGGCGGCAAATTCAGCCTTGTCTGCTTCGCTGAGCTCATCGATCATTTGAGCTCCCGAGCTGAACCGCAGCGGTTGTTCCGCGGCGAGTTGCAGATTGCCTTTCTGTCTGCTTTGCGACACACTGTTTTCAAGCTGGCGTATCGTGCGCAACACGTCACGTGCACCGTGCACAACGGATGAACCTTCATAAATAAGACCATTGTGCAGAATACTGACCACAACGCCACGCTGCGCCGCGAGC
>JAEUSA010000399.1 GCA_016788945.1 Leptospiraceae bacterium | reverse complement strand
GGTGCTGCAGAAAATCGGTAAAGAGTGCGCACCCGTAACGGCGATTCGCTACGATGCGAAGCTCAGCCTCGAGTCGCAGCTTTTGGCATTTGCAGAGTACAAACTGGCGAATCTTGCGAACCCGACCTGGGTCGGCATGATAAAGGTCATTTTTGGCGTGTTCGCGCGCTACCCGCATCTCGCCCAGCAGGCAATCGGTAGCATACACGACCCCGACGGTACCTTTGTGCCCTGGCTCAAAGCGGCGCGCGCCGATAGCCGGCTGCGCTTCGATGACGCCGAGCTTGCATCAGAGATTTTCGGAGCCATGATCGGTGGAGGAATTTGGTGGCCAACAGTCTTTTTCGACGCAGTGAGTCGCAGCCGCGCCGAAGTACTCAAGCACGAAATTGTGCGCACGTTTCTTGCGCGCTTCGGCACCGGGAAGAAATAGCTTTTAGCTTTATGCAAGATGTTTACAGCCCAGATTTGTCTTTGGTGGTAAGCTATGCGTGTCTTGTGCCATTACCTGCTGCTCTGCGTTATCGCCGCTTCCACAACTGGGCTTTCTGCCCAAGATGAAGCACAGGGTGAAAAATATCCTGTGCGCGGCGGGTTTCATTTTCAGCTGCAGTTAGGCTGGGGGTATGGCCCGACGAGCGGCGGTTTGTTTCACAACATGGAAATCGGCGGCACTCTGCGCAAATCGAAAACCACCATCGCACTCGACCACACATTCATTCAGTCAAAGGGTTTTGCAATGCCTGCAGGCGGCGAGCATCTTGTCGGCGGCTGGATGCTGATGGTCAAACAGCCCGTGTGGAATAACCGTCTGGTCGCCAAAGGAGCCGCGGGTTTAGGCGGCATTCACGACCAGACCGACGGCATCAAGGCTACTGCCGGTCTCGGCATCAGCTACGGTCTCGACTACGACCTGCCGCTCTTCCAGACATCGGGCATTACGCTCAGCCTGCAGTTTCTCCACGCCTTCATTCCGCGGCATCACTTCTGGGGAGCTCTGGGCGTGGGTTATACCTTTTTCTGACGCATTGGGCGTGGCCGTTCCCCGCCCAACGCGTCAAAAGATCTCGTAACCAGCGCCTAACGAGATTGCATGGTGGCTGCGGTTGGGCAGAATCACGTGGTGCACAGTGAAGCCGAGCGTAAAACCATGACCGGTAAACGCGGGAAAGTGGAGATCCCAACCCCAGGCAGCGCCGAAGCCGATCGAAGCATTGGAAAAATCTGGTTCGTGCGAACCCGAACCACCGGCGCCTACCTTGCAGGTGAGGTCGGCGTAGAAGCAGGTGCGTTTGAGCCCGATCACCACGGGTTGATAGCGACTGGCAATTGTCGGGCTCTGGTGCGAATCGTTTTCAATCATCGGATGCCAAAACATGACGGTGAGGTCACTTTGCCGAAAGGTGTAGCCGAGTTCAACGTTGCTGAATGTACCCGAGGCGCGCGTGCCGGCACCGGCGCCGAGTGCAAACTGAAAATGAAATCCACCCCGATCGATAGCCCTGCCAAACACGGTTTCGGATTTATCACTGAAAAGCGGATTAATGCCGTATGTACCGCCCGTTACGAGCAGTGCGACAAGAATGCTCTGCATGCGCATCATGGTTCAATTTTCTGCTCAGCAGGCAGCATATCACCGCACGAAATGGCGGTGACATAGCGGTAGGCATCGGCCGCGCTGCAGATGCGAATCTTTTCTTCTTTATCATCGGCATCTCGTGCATCTATGACCGTCACGTCGCGGCACGCACCCACCTTCGGCTGATTCTTGAGTTCGGCGGCATTTTTGATGCCGCTGATTCTACACGCGGCGTTCATACCGGTACGCATAGCAAATCCGTGCCCGATGAATTTCACCCAGTCACCGGCATAATAAACATTGCCGCGCCCTTGCATCTGTGTGAGAAATACTTCCATCATCGCAATATGCCACAAGTCTTGAGTGTGATGGCGCCATACGCGCGAAACAATCGGCTTGAGGGCGCGCTGCCGCGGGTTGAGACTAATCAGCGGTTCAGGGTCGAGTTTACCGTAACCAAACACCTCGTTCATGCGGCCGACAAGTTCAAAACTCATCGGATCATCGGTGTGTTGTATATAATGAAAAGCGCGACGCATTTTTTCCGCCGGCAAAACCGAACCGTCGCCGTGCATTTCGACAATCACCGGCGTATAGCGCACCTGCGCGAGTGCCCAGTTCTCCCACCACTCGGTGTCGAGAATGCGCCGAGTCACGTCAGCGGGTGTCGCGAGGATTACGGATGAAAACTCTTCGCTGCGTTTCTGGCTGAGCGAATCAACCCAAGTGACAATGACTTTGCCGTTTTTGCGTTCAACACGCGTGACCGGTGAGAGCAGACGCAGCCGGTCTTTGAATGGCTCAGTCAGTCTCTTATAATACTCACGGCTCGAACCTTTGATTACCCACGAACTGGCGCCATTGCGGTAGTCGATCCACTTGCCTTTGCCCGAATACATATTGAGAATAAAGCGCGTCGATTGTTCGTAAAAGCCCTCGATGGAAACGAAAAGTATCGCGAGCATCGGCGTCAGGTGCGTTTCACGAAATTTGTCAGAGAAGCCGTGCCATTTAAGCCACCAGCCAAACGGTACGAGGTTGAGCGAGGGATCATCGTGCGCTGCTTCGGCAAGGCGATGAAAACGTTCAGCTTCAGCCGAAAGGGTCTCCGGAGATTCTGTTGCCCACTCGGTACCCTTGACGCGCGCGTAATAAGAAAGCCGGCTCAGCGTGCGCTCGAGGCCGTTTAAGGCAATGAGTGCCTTAAATTCTTTATACGAAGAAGGTGCACCGAAAATGAAGCCGAGATCTATCGGGTATTTTTTGCCGCCGATGGGGAAATCCTGCGCCAGAGCATGGCCGCCGATATAGTCAGTGGCTTCGAATAGCTGAAAATCCACACCATTCTGGTAGAGCACCCATGCCGCATGCACGCCCGCGCTGCCACCACCGATTACGGCCACCTTTGCGGCGGGTTTTACCGCGGGTGTGTACCGCTTCGGCCAAAGCGCGATGGCGATTACGGTTAACAGTGACACAATCAGAACCGGGCGCAAATAGCCGCTGAACAGCCAGCGCACAGCATCGAACGGCTTCTGCAGCAAACGGCGACCGAACGAAAAAAACGGCAGCAGCGAACACAACAGGGCCATCGTCGCCCCACCGAATTCGAGGACATGGTAGGCCGGCGCTTTCCATGCGGCAGAAACTGCCAAAAGAACTGCCACCACCAGTGACAGCAGGCACCAGAAGAGGTAGAACACAAAGGAAAACATACGCGGCAGCGCAGCGGGCATTTCAGTCACGCATGTACTTGATGACCTCAAGCAGTTCGCCGTCGCTGCAGTTCAGGCAGCGGCCCGAGGGAGGCATGCCGACGAAGCCACGCCGCACAGAGGCAAGCAGTTCCTGAGGTTTTTGGTTGCGGCGTATTTCCCAATCCATTTTGGCTTGGCGCGCCGGTGCACCGCCGGCGCCGGTTTCATGGCAGGCGGCGCAGTGCTGGTCATAAGTAAGCCGGGTTTTTTCTGAAGCCCGGCAACAAATCACCGTGGCCATGAAGAGGATGCAAAGAGTACGCGGTAACATATTCGCCGCCCACGAAGGCGTTGCCGGAATTTTGAACAGCTTGTCAGCCGTTTTAACAAGTTTTGCGCTCTGGTCGGGATCAGAGAAGGTTCAGGCCGTCTGGATTGTTTTCTGAGCTACACACGCTGCAACCCACAGACCTGATTGTACAGGTCGATTTGTTTTTTGCGCAGCGTGATCTCGCCACTGTTGATGAGCTCCCGAACAAATTTTTGCACGTCGTTCAGATGGTTTTTCAGCGCAATCGTGATTTTATGGTCTTCAATCGCGATGTGTGATAATAGCCACTCGCGTAGATCGTGTACCAACTTAATGGCAGCCTGTGTATCGCCGCGGCGAAATTCGAGCGCTCGGCGGGCAACAAATTCGCGAAATCCCTGATGCTGGCGCATATGTCCGGAAATTTCGGCAAATTTGAATTTTTCCATAATGCGCTCTTCGGTGGTAAAGTGTTCGTGCGCGTACTGCGTTGCCTGCTGCACAACACGCTGACAGATTTTTTCGCGCGCGCTGGTTGCCATATTGCGGCTCCGGCTGGCAAGATCGAGTTCGACAACCATGTGGATCAGCCACAAGTGCTGCAGATCGATAATGGGTATCTGTGTACTCAGGTTATTGGAGTTCCATATTTTTACGACATTGCTCGCGATATTCTCATTCACGATCTCATGGACTTCATTCGATTCGGAAACGAGCTTGTAGACGGCGACCTGACCGCGGTCGATCGTGAGCGCGTGTTTTTCGATCTGGCGCTGGAAATACTGTTTGAGATCCGCACCGGTATCATGGTAATAGTCGGCATAATGCTTATCATCTCTGAGAATATGCATCGTCAGCCAGTCTTTAAGAAACGACACCAGAGTTTTCACCGAATCATGTTTACCGCTTTTTACTTCGCTGGCGCGCTCAGAAAGAAACTGCACAAAATGCCTGTGCTTGTCGGCATGCTCCATCGCATCGGGTATGTCAAACGCTAGAAAAAGATCTTCTTCAAGACTAAAATGTTCTGTGGCAAAACCCAATAGGTCGCCCATGATTTTGCGCACCTTTTCTTCGGGGAGTGCCTCACCAGCCGCAATCAACAGCTCGTTTTCGAGCTCCATAATCAGATAAACCAGCCAGATATGCTGCAGGTCGACAACCGGTATGTCAAGCTTGAGATTATTGCGCAGCCAGAACTGCTTGAGATTCTCCTGAAAATCGGGCCCTATGCCAAGGGCTTCGAGGGTACCTGTGTTCGCCGCCATAGCCTATTGCGAATCAGCGATTAGGCCGTCCAGTAAATACTGGATTACCGTGTCTTTTTATCTTGATTCAAATAGTTGCTGGCAGCGAGCCTCGGGCTCCGCCTCAGCGCTACACTCGAGCGTCAGCTGACCGAGTCGCTGCTGCAGGGAGAAACTGATACCACCACATGCCTGCACGCGAACCGAGGTTGAAACAAGATGGTCGTCTGCGCTCCCGTCTGCCCAGCTCTCGGTCACGCGCACCGTGAGACCTTGCTGCGCTGAACCTAACAGAAATCCGTGTTCGATCGTGTACATGGCGGATTTTCCTTTGAGGCTGTCGTCGCGCCATACCTCGACACAGCGCGAGGGTTCGAGGTGTTGCCCGCTCAAGGCTGCATACAAATCGCACGCCAGCGCGACGATTTCGTCGGTTGAGTAAGATTTCCATTTCTGGAGCTTCACTGCAGTCATGCTCGCGGTATGATGATCGCGGAACAGGCAAAAAGAAACACGCCACCCCCCTGTTCAGGGGGGTGGCGCCCAACCTACGGTTTATCTATGATAGCCGCGGATTGACCTCGTATTTCATGATAGGCGCCGGTTATGACTTTTGACCACCCGCTATGCCGATTCAGTCATTTCGCTTGACGGGTTGAATCGCCCTCATTTTATGGTGCATCGCATCAAGTGCAACGCACCAGATGCCTGGAGGGAAAATGTCACTGGAAAAGAACGTAAAAGAAATTGTGAACACCACTTTGGGTGCCTATGTGGGCGTGCGCGAAACCGTCGCCGACAAACAAAAACAGGCCGCTGAGTTTGTAACAGAAACACAGGATAACCTCAAGAAAGCGCTCAGCGATCTGCAACTCAAAGGTCAAACCGACAATTCTGAAGTTGTCGTCAAAGTTCGCGATACCGTGAAAGACCTGCTGAAACAAATTTCTGAATATCAGTCGAAAATCGGTGAATCGATCGATGACACTTATGCCAAAGTTCGCGTCGAACTGGCCAAGTATAACATCAATCTGCCGGCCTTAGACGACCTCAAGCCTAAAGCCAAAGCCGCTTAATTTCGCCGCCGTATGCTGCCGATTGCCGCAGCATACGGCTTTTTTATGCCCCCTGTTCATGGGGGATATGGATGCATATTCTTCATTGCTTTTTCGGCCTTAATTTGGCGCATCATCCATGCGGCAGTCGCTGTCCTTTTTTCCACCAGCAATAACGCCTGATCTCTATTTCTGGGATATGCTCCCTTATGCCGTACCGGGTCTGCTTACCTTCGTTGTAGGTATGGTGCTCGGCATCATCAGCCTCGTGCGGGCAACCCGGCGCGAACGCTTCGGTTATTATGTTTCGTTCGGGGTCACTTGCATAGCGTTCGGTGCACTGGGCCTTGTTATATCTCTTCGTGCATTGATACAAGATACGACAACTCTATTGCGCTGGAATACTTACATTTACCCGTTTGTCGTACTACTTTCCCCCGCCTCGACACATCTGATAAATTACATTCTCGATAAAAAATTCCAACGCGCAGTGGCTTTTGCAGCAACGTTGAATTGGCTGTTCACACTCTCTGCTCTCTTCAGCATTTTCACCGGACGGGCATTTACCGGTGATTTTTTGCAGTACAGCTTCGGCAAATTTCCGGTCGCCGCGCTGCCGCTGAAATTATGGGGCGCGGGTTCGGCCCTGACATTCATCACCATAGGCCTGCCACTGTTTTATTTGTACAAAAAACGTAACAGTTTCGCTGGCAAACATTTGCTTTTTTTCGGACATTCGCTGCTGCTGATCTTAACTATTTCTAACCTGCCCAGCTTTGCCGGTTTTCCGTTATTTCCGGGTGCGACCTTTTCTTTTATACCAATGTGCATCATGGCCTACGGTGTATTTAATTCGGATTTCAGAAATTTGAAAGATTTTTTCTTTGAAAAGAATGCACTCTTTTACATATTGAATGTCATCGCCGGTGTCGTACTCCTTTCACTCACCTACGTGATCCTCTTTCGATTTTCGCCGGCCCACTATGAAACACTGAATTGGCAGACCTGGTTGCTTATTCCCGTCGGTTCAATTTTTTTTGTCGTCGCGCTCGCCATCCTCATCGGTGGCACGAACCCCACAAATCCGCTCAACCAATATGGAGCGTTTTCGCTTTACATATTCGGCTTCTTGCTGCTTTCCGTGATAATAGGCGGCCTATCTCTGAAGCCGCTGATGGCACACCGCATTGAACAACTCTGCTACATGGTGTTTGGCCTCGCACCCTCTGTGCAGCTGCGCTTTGCATATCTGAGTCTAAACCGACCCGCACCAAAATTTCGTCGTGTGCTGGATATTTTGTCGCTCGCATTGTGCATCATGGCGATGACACCGTGGCTCTTCACGGGATATTTTGAATATCCATGGGGGAGGATCTCACAGGCGGGGCCAGTTATTCAGATATTTGGAGTTGTAGGTTTTCTGGCGATTGCGATCGTCTTACGCGATTGGTGGAAATCCCGTAACCGAGCGAATCCCAACCAGTTAGGAGATATCTCGGTTTTGTATCTGGCCACGGGCGGGCTGATGACGTTAGGGAATCTGCCAGCAACTATGGGTATAGAGTTTTATCCGATAGGCAACCTCACCATCATACCGACGTTGATCATGACTTATGCAATCCTAAAATACGGCGGAAAAACACTCAAAACCGAATCATTGCGCATCAGTGCGCTGCTTCTACCTTTTGCCTTCGCGACCGTTGGCGGCTTTCTCTACTTCGTGTGGTATGCATTGCCTGAAAATGCAAGCACATCAAGCCGCATTCTGCATCTGATTCTTGCCGGAGTTCCGCTGACTTTGTTTGCGTTTCTCGCAACATTTGTACTGATACGGCCAGTTGCCGCGAAGATCGATATAACGTTAAACAACCTGCAGGTCGAAAAAGATCGGGCACTGCATTCTAAACGCGAAACCGAAAGGCAAAAGGACGAAACAGAAAAACTGAATCGTTTGCTGAAAAGCCTCAATGAAGAAATCGATCTAAAAGTTATCATGGGTAAGGTTCAGGACTACGTGGCCGAGTCGTTCGGCGTCGACTGGCATGCTCTCTACGGCGTGACGTCAGATAAACACCATCTGCAAATGCTTTCGCTTCATGTTGACGGTGCAGTACCCGAGGCTGACCGTAAGGCCGTTGAAAAAATGCAAATGCCCCTCGGTGCAGCAAAAGGCGCTCATGCGCATGTTATCAGAACAATGAAGGCCTTCTATGTTCCCAACACTAAGTCCCGGCGCATACTCGAAGCCAGTTCTGCGGAAGAATATGCGATCTTGCAAAGATACGACCTGAATTCTTTCCTTTTACTACCATTGGTTCTCAATAATGAGCCAGTAGGTATTTTGGATTTTTCGAGCAGCAAAGGTAAGATCAACCTATCGCGCGACGACATTTCACGCCTGTCGATTCTTGCCGAACAGATTACGGGCATTATTTACGGTTCGCGTTTGTTCAAACAGGTTCAAGAAGAACGCGAGAAATCGGAAAAATTACTGCTCAATATCTTACCAAAGGATGTTGCCATCGAACTCAAAGAAAAAGGGTTTGCTGAACCTGTACAGTTTGATGCGGTAAGCGTGTTGTTTACCGACTTTCAGGGTTTCACGAAAATTGCCGAATTTTTATCACCCAGCGAATTGATCAAAGAACTCGATGCCTGCTTCGTGCAATTCGACAAAATAACCGAACGCCACAGACTCGAAAAACTCAAAACCATCGGCGACAGTTACATGTGCGCGGGGGGAATACCCAAACCCAGCGACACGCACGCAATCGATTGTGTGCTCGCTGCTATCGAAATTCGCAACTTCATGGCGCAGATGCAAGAAATCAAAAAATCGCTGGGCGAACCCTATTGGGAACTCCGCATTGGCATCCATTCAGGGCCACTGATTGCCGGAGCCATCGGCGAGAAGAAATTTGCTTACGACGTGTGGGGTGATACAGTAAATACGGCGAGCCGCATGGAATCGAGCGGCTCGCCGGGAAAAGTCAATATCAGCGGCACCACATATGAACTGATAAAAGAATTTTTTCGCTGTGAGTATCGCGGCAAAGTTGGCGCCAAGAACAAGGGCGAAGTCGATATGTACTACGTAATAGGCCTGAAACCCGAATATGCGCTTGATTCCGAAGGGCGCGTCCCCAACGGGAAATTCTGGTCTGCCGTCATGTTGCCAGGGGCATTAACCGCTTAGGAGTCAATGATGAATACCGAAAATTTGCACATTGGCATTGTCGAAAATGATCCCGATTTCAGGGACAACCTGCTGATCACTTTAAAGAAATTATTACCCGGCGCGGTGCTTAGTTGGTGGCAAAGTGCCGAAAGCCTGCTCAAAGAAAACCAGGGAAATCTACCTGAAGTTTTACTGCTTGATGTGATGCTTCCGGGTATGACAGGCATTGATTTGACCCGCGAATTGACGCGCCATGGTTATTCCGGCAAAATTGTAATTCTCACCAACATGAACTCCGACAGCCTGATTCTTGAGGCCATTGAAAACGGCGCTGTTGGTTATGTGCTCAAATCAGACCGGCGCGAACTGAAGACGATCATTGAAACGGTATTGGCTGGGGGCGCCATACTGACGCCGACGATTGCGCTCAGGGTCATGACCGCGCTGAAATCACGGCGCAGCGAGTCGGCGGATTTCGGCCTCTCGGAACGCCTACAACAGGTACTCGATCTCATGGTGACGGGCAAGTCGATTCCGCAGGTCGCGAAAGCATTGCGGTTGAGCCCCGCGACAGTACACGGTTATGTAAAAGATATTTATAAACGGCTCAACGTACATAACCGTGCTGAGCTGGTCGGCAAAGTTAAGAAATTCGGTTGAAGATAGCAGCACCAAAGTAAATCCGCCATGTGCGCATGGCGCGGGGCAAAATAAGTTTGATAGGCGGATGGTTTTTTTTTCTGCTATGGTCATCGCAGCTTGCAGCCATTGAGCTCCCGGTCATTGAATTGCAGCCGAATTCGCGGGTAACGCTGCATAATTTGCCATGGGAATTCCATTGGCAGAAATTCATTTTTCCGAAAACGTTCAATGACGAGGCAACTTCGCCTGATCTGATTTTGACCCGGGCCACCATCTGGAACGGACTCGAAGTCGGCGGTCGATTGATAGGTTCTTTTGGTTATGCAACCTTCAGGGTACGCTTCACCTCAAACGCACGCGACGAGAGATTGGCTTTGCGCATGCCCGCAGCACTGTCCAGTTACCGATTGTTCGTCAACGGAGAAAAACTCGCCGAAGAAGGCGTACTCACCTCGTCTGCGCAGGGTTTTATACCGAAGCGCAAGTCTGCATTAATTTATTTTTCCGGCAATGGAGGGCAGACAGAAATTATAATTCATGTGGCAAATTTCTTACTTTATAAAGGCGGATTAAGAACAGGTATCGAATTCGGCTATGCTGCGCCGATGCAGGCATTTGGAAACCGCTATCTCGCCATCGATCTATTCTGCATGGGCCTGATCTTTTCGATCATGCTCTACCATTTTCTGCTATACTCACTATCCAAAAAGAACCTGCCGATATTGATATTTGCCTTTGTCTCTCTGGACTATTTTCTGCTGGCGACTTTTCTCGGTGAACAGTCTGTTACTGTATTTCTTCCGTCGTTTCCCCTCTCGGTGCAAACACGTCTGACAGCGACCTTTTCGTATTTATTAGCCCCGCTCGTTGTCGAATTCACGGCCAACCTTTATCCCGGTACCATAAGTAGACGAATTAGGTCTACCTTCTGGATCGTCGCGCTAATTTTCGTGGCGTTGTTGGTTTTGCCCGTGCATTATTTCAGTTTTTATAATGTGTTTTATTACGCTACCGTTGGTTTTGCCGGTGCTCTGGTAAGTTTGTGGGCGGTCATACACGCGGTGCATGAAGGCCGGGCGGGTGCACGCCTGCTTGGCGGTGGTATTCTGATTTTGTTGAGCCTGACAGCGTATGCAGTATACCTGTTCATCATTCATGAGCAAGCGGGTAGTTTTCTTTCGATCGGTTTTACGCTTTTTGCCCTTGCGCAATCGGGATCGCTCGCGCGTGCCCATGCTGCATTGACGCATGAGAACACCAGTATGCAACTGCGCCTCGAAAAAAGTCGGGCGGCTCTCGACACGCAGCGCAAGCAGATCGAGGCAAACCTACACGACAGCCTTGGCGGCAACCTGACCGACATCAAATTAGGGCTTGAGGCGATCGGCAGCGATCCGCGCGCGCGCGCTATTAAGAACGATATCCAACGCCTCGATCACCGCGTCGCGGGCACAATAGCTTCGTTGCGTACTGAACTTCTTTTCCTTGAAGATATGCAGCTCGCCGTGCAAGATTTTGTCTCGGGTATTAACCTGATCTTGCTGCGCCGCTACCAGATGGCGAGGCGACCGGTCGACATTGATATCAGTGCCGAAACTCGCGAACGCGGCCGGCTTCTGCAACAAGCAGGAATTCTCAGCAATGAAAGAATACCTGAATTATGCATGATCATTCAAGAACTTTGCAGCAATAGCCTGAAATACACCACCGGCAGTACACGCTGGTCGTTGATTGCGGATGAAAAATCGCTGCGGATTTATGTCGAAGGTCGCAGCAGGCATAAAAAGACCCAGCAAGGTCAGGGCCGCGGAAACCTCAGGCAACGCAGCGCTGCTATCGGAGCAGAGTTTTCCGAATCGCTCGAAAGCGGCTATTACCGGGCCACGATTCTTCTTGGATAAGATCAGATGAGCGGGGCAGAGGCGCCGGTTCCGGTCTGCTGCAGCGGCATGTTTGCCTGCGGCCGCACCGCAGCACCTTGTGCTGCTTCCATAATGCCGCCAACCTTGAAGAGCGCGTATTTCTCTTCACCTAAAAGCTGGCTCACATCTTTCAGCAATGCTTTGTCATATTTCACGCAGAAACTGGAATGTGCCTTAATCGACTGCAACGGCCCGCCTTCGACCTCGCGCCAGTACAGGTAAACCGGATTACTGCCTGAATATTTCCGTAAGGTGGTTTTCACCCTACCGATCATTGCTTCAAGATCTGCAGCGGTCTTGACGTTGAGATAAAGGTGCAGCGATTTCTCTACGCGGTCGGTGAACTTCTCTTCAGGTACAATGCCTGCGAGTGCATAGTTCATGGTGGTGACTTCTTCTTCGCGAAATGCCTGCACGCGAATGTCAAAAATCGCGCATGAATTTTCGCGGATATGCGCTTTCACCTGCTCGAACATGTTTTGAAAAATACGTACTTCTATCTGGCCGGTTTTGTCTGCAATTTTGAGCAGATAAAAAGCACCGCGTTTCGAGGTGACGGTGCGCAGCGAATCGATGACTGCAAGCACAGAAACACGCCGCTCTTTCGAAACGCCGTCGTCGAGATCGGCAATTTTCGTAAGCCGCATATGCTCGGCCATTTCGTCAAAACGGTCAAGCGGGTGGGATGTCAGGTAGAGACCAAGTGTCTGTTTCTCTTTGAGTAACTTCTCTTCTTCAGAAAACTCTTTCGCATTTTGTATCTGTAACCGTGCCGCTTCTTCTTCGGCACCACCGAAAAGAGATGTTTGGCCTGAAGTTTTGTCGAGTTGTGCGGAAGCAGAGAACTTCAGAATTTCATCGGCGGCCTGCACGATCGCGGCGCGCGTAAAGCCCAGTGAATCGGTGGCACCCGCAAAAGCTAAAGCGTCGAGCAGGCGTCGGTTAAGAGTTTTGGTATCCAGCGATTCGGCGAATTCGGCGAGCGATTTGAAATGCCCGCCCAATTGCGTACGTGCCTCGACGATCGCTTTAGCCGGCGCTGCACCCAGACCTTTGATACCCAAAAGGCCAAAGCGCAGGCGGTGATCGTCGAGGATAGTAAAGTAGACATCCGATTCATTGACATCGGGTGGCAACACCTCGATGCCGAGTTCTTTGGCATGGTTAATGTAGCCGATGATTTTATCAGTGTCACCGATATCGGCATCCATCGACGCTTTGAGAAATTCAATCGTATAATTTGTTTTGAGATACGCCGTTTGGTACGTAATCAGTCCATACGCTGCCGAGTGTGATTTGTTAAAACCATACTTGGCAAATTCGGCCATGTTGTCGAAAAGTTCCGATGCCCACTTTTCCTGGAACTTTTTCTCTTTCGCACCGGTCACAAACTTGGCCTTCATTTTGGCCATTTCTTCGGCGTTCTTTTTGCCCATCGCTTTTCTGAGCGTATCCGCTTCGGCGAGTGTAAAACCACCGATAATCTGCGACGCGAGCATGATCTGCTCTTGATAGACGAAGGTACCGTACGTGTCTTTAAGAATAGGTTCGAGCGTCGGGTGCGGATACTCGAGCTTCATCTCGCCGTTTTTGCGCTTCACATAACTTTCGGTCATACCCGATTCAAGCGGCCCCGGGCGGTAGAGCGCGATAATCGCGACGATATCTTCGAACGCCTTGGGCTTCGCCTGCATCAGCAGCTTGGTGATGCCGGTAGATTCAACCTGAAAAACACCCCGAGTGCGTCCTTGCGTGAGCAGCTGGTAGGTTTTGGTGTCGTCGAGCGGCAGGCGCGTCATATCGAGATCAATGTTATGGCGGCGTTTGATTTCGGCGACGCACGACTGAATGACCGTCAGGTTTTTCAGGCCGAGAAAGTCCATTTTGACAAGGCCGACCTTGGGCAGCAGTGTCATATCGTACTGCGTCACGATCGAATCGGTTTTTGAATCTTTCGCAAGCGGCACAATTTCGTCGAGCGGCTGGGGTGCGATGACCACGCCCGCGGCGTGTTTACCCGAGTTGCGCGGCATGCCCTCGAGCGTCTGCGCGATCGCGTAGAGTTGCTTTTCTTTCTCGCCCTGTTCGAAATATTTCTTCACTTCGGGCGCGGCGGCTACGGCGTCTTTGAGCGAAATACCGGGAGTATCCGGCAGGTTTTTCGAAAGTGCGTTGATGATCTGGAAATCGACACCGAGAACGCGCGCCACGTCTTTGATCACCGCTTTCGCCGACAGTGTACCGAAAGTGATGATCTGCGAAACGTGGTCTTCGCCATACTTATCGACCACGTAACGAATCACTTCTTCGCGGCGGTCGCGGCAGAAGTCGACGTCGATATCGGGCATCTCTTTGCGCGACGGATTCAGAAACCGCTCGAACAGCAGGTCATACTTCAGCGGATCGAGATCGGTAATGCCGAGTGAATACGCCACCAGCGAACCCACCGCAGAACCACGACCCGGGCCAACAGGAATACCGTTGCGTTTTGCGTAATTAATGAAATCCGCGACAATGAGAAAGTACCCCTCAAAGCCCATGTTCTTGATAACATCGAGCTCGTACTGCAGGCGCTCGCGGTGCTTTGCCGAAACATTGCCATCAAAGCGGCGCGAAAGACCCGCGATCGCTTCGGCAACAAGGTAGTCGCCCAGCGACATGCCCGGCGGAATCTTGAAATCGGGCAGCAGGGGCGCACCGAACTCAAAGTCGAAGTTGCACATCTCGGCAATTGTGAGCGTGTTGTAAAAAGCCTGCGGCAGCTCCGGGTAGAGGCGGAACATCTCGGCCGGTGATTTGACATAAAACTCGTCGTTGAAGCCGAATTCGAGCGGATCTGAGATCTTCTTGTTCATCTGAATGCGCAGCATGACTTCCTGCGCTTTCTGATCGTTGCGGGTTAAAAAATGCGAATCGTTCGTGAGCACGAGCGGAATGTCTAGTTTGCGCGAGAGCTCCGCCGCACCTTTGGCCACTTCGATCTGCTCGGGTATGCCGTGGTTTTGTATCTCGAGAAAAAAATTGCCCTTGCCAAAAATTTCATTGAGCCGGCCCGAAAGTTCGGCGGCTTTGTCCATTTGCTGGCGATAGATCAGGCGGTTGACTTCGCCCGCGAGGCAGGCGGTTAAACCGACAAGGCCTTCGCTATGCTGTGCTAAAAGTTCGTAGTCGATGCGCGGTTTATAATAGAGGCCTTCGGTGTACGCCTTTGATGCCAGCTTGGTCAGGTTTTTATAACCCTGCTTGTTTTTCGCGAGCAGAATAAGATGGTACGCACGCCCGTCGACAAGGTCTTCTTGGTTGCGTTTCTCGAAACGGCTTCCGGGCGCGACGTATGCCTCATAACCGATGATCGGTTTCACGCCGGCTTTTTTCGCGGCGTCGTAGAATTCGATCGCACCGAACATGTTGCCATGATCGGTCACCGCAACCGACTTCATGCCCAGCTCTTTGACTTTGTTCACGAGGTCGGCGGGGCGAATTGCGCCATCGAGCAGCGAGTAGGTCGAGTGCAGATGCAGGTGGGCAAAATCGAGTTGCCGAGAGTCAGCGGCTTTTGGGCTTTCAGGAATAGAATCGGCGAGCGCCTGTGCGCCGGCGGTTGCACCGGACACGGTTTCAACAGGGGGTGTATTTGGTGACTCTGCCATCTGTCTATTCAATGAATCGGCAGCGAAACGAGAGCCTATACGCTTTTATTCTGCACCGGCGCCATGCGCGTCGGCAAGATAAAAACTAATAATCCATTGTTGCTGCACAGGCTCCTGTACGGGAAGCCTATTGCGCAAATTTCAGGATGGGACATAATGTCAGCCAAAAAAGCTTTTGCGAATTGCTGACAGAATTTCATGCTGTGTGCATGAGAAATCCTTAAATTCACTCGGTAAAACGGCGGTCTTTGCCATCGAAAGGCGGGAAAAACGATACCGATAGTATAGAATACCCCTTACCCGTATTTTCTGCCCAGTGCAGCGTGCCTTTGTTGACTTTAACCGGTTGGTCTTTGCGCAGCTCGACGACGCGATCAGAAAAGTGCAGATTGTTACTGCCGCTCACGAGCAGTACTTCAAAACTATGCCGATCATGAAAATGCGGCTTCTCAGCGCCGTTCATGAGAATGATATGCGAGCTTTTTTCATTGTCGCGATAAACTTCTTTGATCACTAATGGCTGGTTTTTTTCTTCGTCGCTGAAGAATTTTTCCGGCGACTTCTGGCAACCCGCAAGCGCACCGATCAGCCATGCGCTGAGCAGTGTCTTTTTTGCAATACGCATGAGCCTCGTCACAAATTCAAAATGCTGCCGTCAAGGCGTATGGCAACGCTGTCAGCGAAAAAACATGCGCCATTCTAAAGCTACAGCGTCTGCCGAACGCACCGTTGCAGTGCCAACCGGGACAGAATACACCACCGGAGGCACACTACGATAAAAAATGCCAAGGTGTCCCCAGTTTACCGAAGTGAATTCAAACCCCAGCGCCACAGAAAGTATTGCCATTGCCCCAGAGGGTGAGGCCGCGTTATAGCTTGCACCCGGTGTCTCAAGGCTAATTGCCGCGTGCAGATGACGCACTCCGGCACCGAGTTTCCCTACCAATGACAACCAGTCATTGAGCACATAACGATAGGTCAGAGCAATGATGCCGAGCGTCTGCGCGATATTGGTATAACGGATCGTGGCACCCGCCGGATATTGCGCCGAAAATGTTGGCACAAAATTCTGCCGCGATGCCTCGGTGGCGAGACTGCGTGACGTAAATATTTCAAAACCATAAAAGTGCGACCCGGCAAGATGCGCTTCACGGCCCGCCAAAACACCGGGCGAGAAACTGGCCGGCGCGGTTACATGGATGTCGTTGATCAGGCCGAAGAAATACGGCTGTGAATAACCTGCACTCAAACCAACATACCACACCTTTACGGGCGGATTGCTGTCAGCGGAAAATAGCGATGCCGTGTGAAAAAACGAGACCGCCACAGAACCGAGAATAATCCACCTCACCATAAATACCTGTAGCCGATTGCTAATGTGGCAAAATAGGGCATCACAATATGGTTGCGCACCGTTTCAGGGTAGACGATTGTCGGATTCAGCATGACGCTGAGGCTGATTCCATGATGCGCAATGGGCACGTATTCTGCACCAAACGCAAGATCGGCCGTAAAGACGCCAAAGGTATCATCGCGTACGGGATAATTGCCTGGATAGAGCGTAACACCGGCGGGCAGATTCTGCGGTTGTGGATCAATGGTTCGCCGCGTCGCATGGTAGGCGAGGCCCAGACGCCAGAATATATTCCAGTCAACGCTGATGATGTTTTCAAAGCGCAGGCTCAGCCGCGGTATATGGTGCGTCAGCGTGGCTGTTTCGCGCATTTGCACCGTCGTGGCATTGACTTGCTGTTGCGTACGTATCGAGCTCTCTGCCGGCAGCGCATACAGGTAACCAAACTCGATACCCAATCGCCAACTTTCGCTGATGGTATCGGAAAAGCCCGTGTTTACGCCGAATGCCGGCGAAACCGGAAAATCATATCGCGCAGCGCGATACCATTCAACCGAAACATCGTATGTATATACGGAATCCGTAAACCAGAAATAGGGGGCTACAGTTTCTACCGAAGCCCCGGCGTAATAGGTGCGCGCCGCGGTCGCTGATAAAGAACCGCAGAAGGCGAGGCACATCGCAACAGTACGCATCATGCATATCGACGCAGCAACGCGCGTAGATTGCGGTTAAACTGGTCTGCGCACTGCGTCTGGCAAGACCTTTGTGAGAGTACTTTGCTTTTTCGTAACACCTAATGATATGCGTTGCACCGAAGAGGGCAGCGTTAAGTTTGGCCCCTCGATGTCGGCACGCCAACCACACAGCCATTGCCACTTCTGCGGCGCGGCATACACCGATCTCAGTAGTTATCCGCGCACATGCCCTGCGTGCGGCGAGATGTTCTGGTCAAACCCTATTCCGGTCGCCGTGGTTGCCGTGAAGATGGAAACCGGAGTACTGATCATCCAACGCGGCATCGAGCCAGCCAAAGGCCATTGGGCTCTACCCGGCGGATTTTTGGAGACCGGTGAAACCTGGCAGCAAGGTGCCTGCCGCGAGGTATTGGAAGAAACCGGGTTTCAGTTACCGATTGATGAAATCGAGCTCGTCTACGCCCTGAGCGCCGCGCGCACGCGACAGCTGATACTCTTCTGCACCACGAAATCCCGCTTTCGTTTTAATGATTTTACCTTCATGCCTTCCGAAGAGACGCTCGCCGTGCGCATCATGTCAGAACCCGAGCGCCTCGCATTTCCCGCACACGCCGAATTCGCGCAGCGTTTTTTTGTGAATCCCCAATAAATTCTTACTCAATAGCCGAAACGTTTGAGGATTTCAGCCGGGTCAACATGCGGACCCACATTAATGATTTCAGCCTTTCCGTCGCGGAAGCGGGCAACGGTAATTTTTTTCTCCGGGCAGACATCGAGGCACGAAATGTCTACAGGACGCACCACACTCTTCAGGCCTCTGAGACCAATGAGTGCCTTGAGCGCAATGCGCAGCTTTGTTTTGTCGCCATCCATCGCGCGGACTTTGCGCGCGCATTTGTAGCAAACGGCAAGGCAGTCTTGCCATGGAGCTTCAGATTCAGCGATGCTGGTATCACGTTGTTTTGTGCGGCGTCTAAAAACTTTAGAAATTAATTTTGCCATGTGGAACTCCCGAATGCCTCGAAAAACGCCGTTCTGCCTGTTTTTTTGCCGCCGGTGCCACTGCTTTGGGCTTTTGCAGGCGCCCGTAAACTGTTTTTATTGACGGTCATGTCTGCCGAAATTAATATATCCGTATGTTCGATTTCACAAATCGCGTTAAGAAGATCATTAATGAATACGCCCCGCGCGAGGCTAAACGGCTGGGCCATGAGTTTCTGGGGCCAGAGCATATCCTGTTAGGTCTCCTCAAAGCACAGGATTCTGTCGCCGTTAAGATGCTGATGAACCTCGGTATTGATTTAGGCGAGTTGAAAAAAGAGATCGAGAAGCGCGCAGATCAAGATAGTGCGACCATGGTTATTGATCCGACCAATAAAGACAAAGTACAGCGCATATTAGAACTTTCGCGTGACGAAGCACGTAAAATGCGCCACAGCTACATCGGTTCGGAACACGTTTTGCTCGCTCTGCTGCGCGACACCAACGGCATTGTAGCGGCCGCACTGCAGACTTTCCAGGTAAATTACCAAGTCATACGCAACGAGCTCAACGCGACGCTCGGACTGCCGCAGGCGACGACGACCCAAAAGACCGCGACCGCCACGCCAAAGAAAGAAGCTTCTAAAACACCCATGCTCGATGAGTTCGCCAGAAACTTGTCGCGTATGGCTGAAGAGAAACTGACTGATCCAGTGATCGGCCGCGATCATGAAATCGAACGCGTCATACAGATTCTGTCACGCAAGACGAAGAATAATCCGATTTTGATCGGTGAAGCCGGCGTTGGCAAGACAGCAATAGCCGAAGGGCTCGCGCAGCGCATTGCGCAGAAGCGTGTTCCCGAACCGATGTTTAACCGTCAGGTCTATTCGCTCGACGTCGCGGCGCTCATCGCGGGCACCAAATACCGCGGCGAATTCGAAGACCGCATCAAGAAAATCATGAAAGAGATCCGCACGAACAAAGAAGTGATTCTTTTCATCGACGAAGTGCATACTATTATCGGTGCGGGTGCGGCAGAAGGTGCGGTTGACGCCGCAAACATTTTGAAACCTGCGCTCGCGCGTGGCGAAATTCAGTGCATTGGGGCAACGACGCTGAGAGAATACAAACGTTACATCGAAAGAGACTCTGCACTTGAGCGCCGATTCCAGTCGGTGATGGTTGAAGAGCCTTCAGTTGAAGATGCAATCCGCATTCTCGCAGGCCTGCGTCACGCTTACGAAAAACATCATGGTGTCAGCTTCAGCAAAGAGGCCATAGTTGCTGCAGTAAAACTTTCTGACCGCTACATCAAAGACAGGTTCTTACCCGACAAGGCGATCGACATCATCGACGAAGCAGGTTCGCACGCACGCCTGAAATCTGCGGTGATTCCCGAAGAAGTAAAAGAAATCGAAAAAGAAATGCAGCAACTGACGCGTGACAAAAATGAAATGGTGCGCCAGCAAGAATATGAAAAAGCAGCCAAACTGCGCGACCAGATCGGTGACGCCAACGCGCGCCTTGCCGACGCGATGACCTCATGGCGCCGCAGCCAAAAAGAAGCCCGCGTAGAAATTACCGCAGAAGACATTTCGAAAGTCATCGCAGACTGGACGGGTATTCCGCTGCAACAGCTTGAAGAGAGCGAAAATGAACGCCTGATCAAGATGCCCGAAGAACTCGCAGAGCGCGTTGTCGGGCAAAAAGCGGCAATCGACCAGATCTCACGCGCGGTGCGGCGTGCACGCATGGGCCTCAAATCGGTACGCAAACCGATCGGCAGTTTTATTTTTCTCGGGCCGACCGGTGTCGGCAAAACGGAACTCGCCAAGGCGCTCGCAGAATTCATGTTCGGCGACGACGAAGCGTTGATTCGCTTTGACATGAGCGAATATATGGAAATGCATTCCGTATCGAAATTTATCGGCTCGCCGCCGGGATATGTCGGTCACGAAGACGGTGGTCAGCTCACAGAAGCGATTCGCCGCCACCCGCACTCGGTACTGCTGTTCGATGAAATCGAAAAAGCACATCCCGAAATTCAGAATATCCTGCTGCAGGTACTCGACGAGGGAGAACTTACCGATAACGCCGGGCATCATGTGGATTTCAAAGAGACCATTATCATTCTGACCTCAAACATCGGCGCTCGGTTTCTGCAAAAAGGCGGAAAACTCGGATTTAGCGGTGAATCGGAGAATAAACAAGATTCAAAGCGCGAACAGGTGCTCGAAGAGCTGCGCAAACATTTTTCCCCTGAGTTTTTGAACCGTATCGACGATGTAATCATTTTCGACCCGTTGACGAAAGAAGAAATTCAGGAAATCGTGGAACTCACCATTGACGAGATCAATTACAACGCGCTCGTGAAGAATATGTACCTGACGCTCAAAGAAGATGCGCGAGGTTATCTCGCCGACAAAGGTTACAGTGAAAAATACGGGGCACGACCGTTGAAACGGCTGGTCCAGCGCGAAATCGAAGATGAACTCGCGATGATGCTGCTGGAAAAGAAAATTGCGAATCCGGTTGAAATCAAGATCGGCGTCAGCGAAAAAGACGGAGTAAAAAAACTCGCATTCAAATTCTCCGACATTGAAGAAGCGGAATTTGCGAAAATCAAGTCGGAATATTTTGAGGACGAAGCCTCGATCGACGAAATTTGGGAAAATTCTTCTTCAGAAAACTCTGAGCCAGAACCCGAATCGCAGGCAGAACCCGAGGTAACGCAGAAATAGTCCCGCCTAATCAGCCTTTTCACGCCAGCATTCTTAAGGCCGAGGTCGTTGCGGCCGCAGAATGCATCGCCACTCTGCCCGCCGAACACCGGGTAATCTGGGATGGCACCGCCGGCCTTGGCGGTCACGCCATTGCTCTGCATCAGGCATACCCGCAGGCAAAAATGCTCGCATCCGACGCTGATGCTGAGATGCTCGCACTGATCGAAAAACAGGCCAATGCCGACCGCATCATTTTGCGGCAGGGCAATTTTGCCGAAAACCCGTTTAGCGATTTCTCTCCTTTCGGTTTTGTTCTGCTCGATCTCGGTATCTCTTCGGCACATTTTGATCATTTTGAACGCGGGTTCAGCTTTCGTTTTGACCAACCGCTCGACATGCGCCTCGACACAACGCAAGGTAAACCGGCGGCTGAACTGCTCAAATCTTTGAGTGAAGAAGACCTTTCGACAATGTTCTTTCAATACGGCGAAGAACGCCAAGCGCGCCGCATTGCGCGAATGATCTGCGAGCAGCGAAAAATTGCCCCAATCGAGCGCACGGGCGAACTCGCTGAAATCTGCGCCCGGGCATATCCACCCCGCCATAAGGCAAAAGGCCATGCACAGAAAAATCCGGCGACACGGGTTTTTCAGGCGCTGCGCATTGCCGTCAACGGGGAACTCGATAATCTGCGCCATGCACTCGCGACACTGCCTCAGGCGCTGGCTATCGGCGGCAGGCTAGCAATTATCACTTTCCATTCGCTCGAAGACCGCATGGTAAAACTATCGTTTCGCGAACGTTCGCAAGTCGCCCAGAATGATCCGGCGGCGCGGAGCAATTTTTTGCCTGGAGATTATCGCCTGATTGAACCGGGAGGAATTACACCTACCGACGAAGAGATTGCAGTCAACTCGCGCGCCAGATCGGCACGGTTGAGAATTCTTGAGCGCGTTAAATAGAGATTAAGGCACAGGCTGCGCAAGCTCTTTGTAGAGCGTGACCGAGTTTCCTTTGTCGTTGTAGAGTACTTTCGTCATGTTCACACGCGAAATGAAGATGCCGCGGCCGTTCAGCCGCTCGAGATTCTCCGAAG
>JAEUSA010000310.1 GCA_016788945.1 Leptospiraceae bacterium | reverse complement strand
TCTGCAGGCATTGCGTGATCAGAATCGGACGCACGTGGAATGACTTGAACATTGACGCGTTGCGTCAACGTTCAACTGCTACCCCAGAGTGGCGCAGCAATATTCTGTCGCAGAAATCTGCAAAATTATCGAATACAAAATCAAAAGTACACCCGAACTGCAGGATGTCTGGGTGCGCGGTGAAATTACATCGTACCAGAAACACGCGTCTTCAGGTCATATCTATATGACACTTTCTGACATGAGCCAGAAAGCGCAAAATCCCCGCAGCACAATACGCTGCACGTATTTTCGTTTTGCCCAAACGACCCTCGATTTCGAACTCAAGACCGGCATCGAGGTCGAAGTGCTCGGCTCGACCGGCATCTACGCGCCGCAATCGACGTACAGCCTGACAGTCAAAAAGGTACAAAAAGTCGGTGCCGGCGACCTGATGCAAAAACTGCAGCAGATTCGCGAACGCCTGCTCAAAGAAGGATTAATCAAGAGCGACAACCGGCGTGAGCTGCCCGCGCTGCCGCGCCGGGTCGGCATCGTCACCGGTGCAGGTACGGCCGCCTACCGCGATATGTTGAAGCAGGTGCAAGAACGTTATCCGCACGCAGAAATCGTTCTCGCCCCGGCGCAGGTGCAGGGTGAAGCCGCGGCACAGTCGATTGTCGCGGCATTAAACGAAATTCAGGAACCACAATGGAAGTGTGATGTCGTCATCGTCGGCCGCGGCGGCGGTTCCGCGGAAGATCTGATGGCATTTAATGACGAGGCGGTCTGTCGCGCGATCGCCGCCTGCCGCATTCCCATCGTCTCTGCCGTGGGACACCAGATTGACCACCCGATATCAGACGATGTCGCCGACTACGCTGCGGCTACACCGACCGATGCTGCGCGTGCGGTGTTTCCCGTCATCGAAGACCTGCGCTACAAAGCTGAAAATCTGACGAAACGTGCCACGGCGAGTGTAGAATCGCGGCTGCACCTGACACAAGAAAGATTCTTACGCCTCGCAGAAAAAGAATTCTGGGAAAAACCCTACGTGCTCGTCAAAGACCAGGCACACTGGCTCGATGAACTCGAATCAAAACTGCGCTTCACGTTCCGCAATATTGTCAATGCGCACAGCAATGCTCTCAACCAACTCACGCCGCTCGATATTCTGCTCGGGCAAAAACTGAAACTGACGCGCGCGCACCTGACAAGCACCTCAGGGCGGTTCGATGCGTTTTCGCCGCTCGCAACGCTGGCGCGCGGTTATTCGGTGACCTACGCAGAAGGAAAAATCGTTACCGATAGCGCACAGGTGAAAAAAGGCAGTAAAATAACAATCCGTCTCGCAAAAGGCGGATTACACGCCGAAGTCACCGAGCTCGACTGACGATTTCTATTTTGCCGCAGAACGCGATAGAATTGAAGTTGTCGAATACCCTTTTCTGAAAGGCAAGATCACAATGTCACCACCGCCTTGCCGAACAGTTTCATACTCGGGCAATTTTTCTTTGACGTAGTCGCCGCCTTTGACGTGAATCGCAGGCTTAACCCGGGATAACAACTCAACCGGTGTATCTTCGTCAAAAATCACCACGGCATCGATATAGGGCAGTTGCGCCAGAATACGTGCACGATCAGCTTCAGAATTTACCGGGCGCGACGGACCTTTCAACGTGCGCACGCTGCGATCAGAGTTGAGACCTAACAACAAGAAATCACCGAGCGCGCGCGCCTGCGCCAATAGCTGCACATGGCCGCTGTGCAAAAGATCGAAACAGCCGTTGGTGAATACGACGCGTTTACCCGCTGCCTTAGCCGCTTCAACGACTGGCATAACGGCATTCGCATGTGAAAACACGCGCGCGCGCGTTTCGCGTTCAAAAATTTCTTCGAGAATAAACGACGCCGCTTCATGCAGGTTAGCCGCATGAAACACCATATTTTCTGGCATCTGTTCGCCGTTGCCGTCTTGGCTGCTGACCGGAGCGCCTGGATGCGCGCGGTCGGCGGCCGGCACGTTGCCATCTTTGCCGCCGACCGGAGCGCCTGGATTCGCGTGGTCGGCGGCCAGCACGATGCCGTCTTTGCCGCCGACCAAAATCCCCGGAATTTTCGCCTCAAGCCCGCAAGATAGATCGCGTGCGCGATCGCCCACAACATATGCTTTGAGCGGGTCTATCTGTTGCTCGGCAATAATGCGCCGGATTAACCCCGGTTTGGGTTTGCGGCAATCGCAATTATCATCATCGCCGTGAGGACAGACATAAATTTTGCCGATCATAGCGCCGCGTTCGCGCAGTAGTGAGGTAATGTGCTCATTGACAGCGGCAAGCTGCGTCTCGCTGATTAATCCGCGCGCAACACCCGATTGGTTCGAGGCCACAAAAATGCGCACGCCGAAGCGGTTTAAGAGCGCAATACCCTCAGCCGCGCCCGGCAAAAGATGCGTGTTGGCAGGATTATTGAGATAACCCGGATCTGCATTGATAGTATTGTCACGGTCGAGAATGACCGTGTACTGCGACGCATTCGTCATGGATTTTCAGGCGACGCGCGCGTCTTTGAGAGCGTGGTTGCGATCAATAATGAGACGAACCGATTGCAGTTTCTTGTTCAAACAGCTTCTGCACACGCCGTGCTGATAAACGCGCTCGACAATCGAGGAGCACTCGGGGCATTCATAGAATTTCTGTTGCTTGTCTGTTGTCACAAGTGCTCTTCATGAGCAATCATCGTGCCGTAATTACCGGAGCGACAATTGCTTTCAGGAAGGGAGACGATCCAATGAGTCAAACGCAACGTAAAGACGAAATCATATTTTTTTACGAAAAAAATGGTGAAAAAATAATAATATGTCACTTCATTTGCTTGAAGTTATGCACATAAATCCACAATGAGAAAATAATTTTTTGGCACTAAGGATTTTCTGCGCGATGAGACTTAATCACGCAGCAAAAATCTACACTAATAAAACCCGCGAATTGCCGCCGTGATCTTTTCAACCGCCGCTTTGTTCAGCATCGGATAAAGAGGCAACACAACGCCGCGCTGAAATAACCTCTCTGCATTCGGGTAATCAAGCGGATTAAGTCCCATGATGTGGTGCAGAGGACCGTTTGGGAAAATGCGACGCGTTTCAATCTGCAACGACGAAAAATAGCGCTGCATGTGCTCGATATCCGTCTCGCCGACGACCGGAAAACCACCACACACGTCAAACTCGGGCGCAGCAAAGAATGACCGCAACCGGCTGTTTTGTATTGCCTCATTGTACAAGACGCCCATGCGGCGACGGCGCTCGATCATCGCCGACAAATTACCTAATTGTTCAAGCCCCATCGCGGCCTGGTAGTCGGTGATCGCATAATCAAACCGTACCCGATAAGGTCGGTTACCACCCTGCACGCGTAGGTCTTTGAGCACCGCATAGGTGTTGTGCGAATCGGTGAGCACCACCGCCCCTTTGCCGATCGTCATCAGATGGTCTTCATTGAGACCCGCAATCGCAATATCAGCATCGCTGCCCGGCTGACGGCCGGCAAAATCATGCCCCACCACATGCGAAATATCTTCAATTACGCGAACACGCTGTTCCTTATTCTTTCTTAATCCTGCCGCATCAAGCTGCTCATAAATGGGACGAAAATCTTTGAATGCGCCGAAAGTGTACGGCAAAAAGATCACCTTTGTTCTCTCAGTTACCGCCGCCATGATTGCTTCGTTTTCTGCATGCAACGCATCTTTTGCCAGATCAACGAGCACAATGCGGGCGCCGGTATAATTCGCGGCATCGATCAGGCTCAACGGCGCAGAAACAGGAACAACGATCTCATCATCCTTGCCAACCTCAGCGGCAAGCAACGCAAGGTGAAAGGCAGATGTGTATGAATCGACCGCGGCAGCATGCTGAAAATCGAATGTGCGCGCAAATGCGCGCTCAAAATTGACTACGCCCTGGCCAAAGGTCACCTCTTCCATGACCAACGACTCCAAAACCGACTTGAGTTCGTTGCGCGAAAGCGTCGGACGCAGGTACTGTATCGCCTGTCGTTTGCCGCTCTGGACGGAAGCTGCTACTGCCATATTATGTCTCATCAGAATGATGCGACATAATACGACAAGCCAAAAAGCATTTTTTTGGCCAAGCGTGAGAAAATCCAGCCATTTTCCGGTATTTATATAGTAAGAGGCTATGCTGCAACAGAAAACAAAACTCAAGACTTCCATATCGCTGCCGCAACAGTATTTACCATTGTGGCAATACCATGCATCCCAGATTACCGATAACTTACCCTTCTACCTGAAAACGCTGCAAACGAAAAATTTCCGCCCTATTGGTCTGAAAACGTTCAACATATGCCCCGAGGGTATTTCGCGCGCGAATGTGTACTGGGAACAAGAGATTTATGACCAATTGCATGCGGTTGCGCATGCTTTGCGCATGAGCGTGTCCCATCTGCTATGGAATATTCTGCAAATCGTCACAAAAGGAATCAAGGTAGATAAGGTTTTCAGTAATTATGTATTATTAAGGAAAAAATGGTCCAAAAGTATCTTCATTTTAACTGAAGTTATTCACTTTGCATCACGCAAAAACGCACGCCACCGTAAAAACGGGCAAGATCGAAGGCCATAGCGCTTTACGCGCTGAGTTTTTCTCCCTTTTCTACCGCCCTATGGCAAAAAAAGCCAAAACAACACGCAAATCGACCGCTCGCGCCACACGCAAAGGCGATGCCAGCCCCCGCTACAACACCGGACGCGACTCAAAAGACGCGGCCAAAGGCCCGATTATACGGGCACTGCCGCAATCGATGTCAGGCCGAGCAAGCGATGAACAGCCGGCAAAACGCAGCTGGTTAAAGAGGATTTTTCTCGGGCTGGTAATTCTCGCCGTTGTGATTTTCGCATGGCTATTTTATAAAGGCAAAGCTTCTGTGGTTTCAGAAACCGGCACACTCAAAATCGGAGGCGTGCGTGGCAGTGTGACCATTGCACGCGACGCGCTGGGTGTGCCTCTGGTCAAAGCGGATAACGAGTACGACGCATTTTTTGGCGCCGGCTACGCTGCGGCCACCGATAGGCTGTGGCAGATGTATGCAACGAAACTCGCGGTCACCGGCCGCCTCGCCGAAATCGCCGGGTCAAAGATGCTCGCAGCCGATGTCTACATGCGCAGCGTTGGCATCAAGCGTAATGTCGATCGTGCAATCGATAAAATGCCGGCCAAATACCGGGAACCACTGGAGGCATACGCAGCAGGAGTGAATGCGTTTCTGAAAAATCACTCCAACCTGCCGCTGGAGTTTGTTCTCACGGGATATACGCCCGAGCCTTGGACGGTGTATGATTGCGGTTATGTTTTTGGTGCCCTCTCATTCGGTTTGGCGCTTAATATTAATGAAGAACTATTCTTTCTCGATGCGGCGCATAAGTTAGGTGCCGAAAAAGCTGCGTGGCTGGTACCCGTTTATCAAGATGAACCGATTCCTTTTGCCGAGGCACAGAAAATTGATAAAAAAATTGCCTCGGCAATCTTTCCCCATGCGGAGCGCCTGCGTGATACCCTGACCGATGTAGAGAAAATTTTTCGCACCGGTATGCCGGCCTCGAATAACTGGGTGATTTCAGGCAAAAAGACGAAAGGCGGCAAAAGCATTCTCGCGAACGATACGCATTTACCGATTACGATGCCTGCACTGTGGTACATGATGAACATCGATTCGCCAACTTATAAAGCCGCAGGTGTTACCATCGCTGGTCAACCCTATGTGCAACTCGGCTATAACGGCAATATCGCTTGGGGCGCGACGATGGTCGAAGCCGATTGCCAAGATCTCTTCATCGAAACCATCAAAGCTGAAAATGGCAAAACTCTTTATCTGAAAGCGGACAATTCGTGGGCGCCCGTTCGCGAGATGAAAGAACATTTCAAAGTGCGTTTTGGCCGCGACAAAGATATCACACTGCGATTCACCGGCAATGGCCCGCTCGTGAGCGATGCAATCAATCAGTTGGATGTCAAACAACTGACGCCACTCGTACCTGTGGGCAGCAAGACCGAAAAACATCTCGCGTTGCGCTGGACTCTGCAAGACGGCGACACCGCCGGAATAGGCATCTACGAAATGGGTAGCGCAGCGACCATGAATGCCTTCCGCAAGGCGCTGAGCAAAATACATTCGATTTATCTCAACATGGTCTACAGCGACGGGGAAAATATTGCATGGCAAACCACTGGAAAAATTCCCGTTCGCTCAAAAGGTAACGGTCAGCTGCCATCAATCGCAGCAGAGGGCTACCGGTGGAAGACATATCTGCCGTTCGAGCGCCAACCACACCGGGAAAATCCCGAAAGCGGTTATCTCGTGACCGCAAACGAACGTACCGTCGCCAAAGACGACAAGCGTCAAATCAGTTCGGTATGGTACAGTCCCGAACGTTCCGAGCGCATTCAAGATCTACTTTCCGCTAAAGACGACTGGCAGGGCAGCGACGTTCACAAGATGCAGCTCGACCTCTTCTCGCGCATGGCAGAAAAGACGCAATTGGTATTCAAAGCCATTGAAGGTGACCTCAATACAGCAATAGCAAAACTTTCCGAAAAAAAACAGAAGCGGGCTAAAGCA
>JAEUSA010000303.1 GCA_016788945.1 Leptospiraceae bacterium | reverse complement strand
AGATTTGTTTGCGTAAACGATACCTGCTTTGGCAGAGGCAGCATACTGTATCGAGGTGGTGAGGCTCGCGGTAATTTTGCCGTCAACCCCCAGCACGATCGCAATGCGTGGCACGACGACCACCGGTACGAAACCGATGACAAACGTGATCGGTTGCAGGTAAAAGGTAGTCAGAGTTACCTGTGCGCGGGAAATTTCAAAAGTTGCGCTTGAGACGTTGACGTCCAATTTTGTCGCAATCGATGGATTCACAGAAAATTCGGCCTTTTGAGCTCGAACATCTTAATCTTCATATCCATGACAAATTTCAAATCGAGTCCGACGCAGCCGTTCACTGTTCCCGCGTTCTGTATGTTGACATTGTTGAACTCGACATACCATTTTTTGGATTTGCATTCGGGAATCGCCGAGACCGGCTGTGTGGTACCGTATACGGTGACACCCGGCTGGGGTGTGATCGTCTCGACTTTGCCGTTCAGTGGATTGTACGTCGCGCCGCTCAGCAAATTGTTATCGCCCGCCGGATTCAGAATTCCCTCGGAATGTGCTTCGCCGTCGACGACCGCCTCAGTAATCGCGGCTGGGGTAGTCTGAATGGTGGTGTTGCTGCCGCTTTCAGTAATCGCGGTAACTTTTTTGATGTAACCTTGTGGTGAACCCGAGTTCACATCTGAAACGATAATGTCACCGGGTTGAACCTTCTTGAGTTCGGGATGTTGTTTGTTGAACTGCACCGTCGTGGCGGTTGGTACGACAGTGTACCTTGCTTCGACCGGGGTCAGATCGCGCACGTTGTCTGCACGGCGGTTGCCGACATTCTCTTCCGGGTCATTCTCAAATGCGCAGTTTATGGTGAAAACAGCGGAGAGGGCAAGTAGCAGGAGAGTGCGTTTTTTGTTCATGTCTGGAATCCGTTTTGTTGAAAAGTCTAACACTGTTAAATGCATTCTAACGGTGTGCGATGCCAAAAAAACGAGTGTTTTCTCAGGTTGAATCGGCGGCGACCAACTGGTTGCGGCGGTATTCACCCGGTGCCATACCGGTTGCCTCTTTAAAAGCGCGGTTGAACGGTGCGGGCGACGGGTAGCCTAAATCGAGTGCGAGGTGGATCAACGGATAGTCGCGTTTTTGCGGATCTTCGAGAAACTTTTTCGCAGCGCGCATGCGGTAAAAATTCAGGTATTCGTTAAAATTCCGGTAGCCGAGACCGCCATTGATGGCCCGCCGCAATTTGTATTCTTGCAAACCGAGTTTTTCGGCAAGCGCCGTTACGGTGAGACCTTCGGTGCGAAACAGTTCATCTTTTTCCATGGCAGCCACAGCCTTCTGCATCGCCAGCGGGTCGGCTTCGCTGGGGGCTGGGTTTTTTTCAGGGGCAGGGAAAAGTGCCTGCCAGTGAGAACCGCCCCAGGCGACGCTCGCCAGCGTTGCACAATTAATCAGAATGAGCGAAATGCCGTCAGACACGGCGCCGAAACCGAGGGGACGCAACACAGCGGCGGAGATCAGAGCCTGGACGATCAGCAGGCCGGTCACAATCAGCACCATACCGCGCAAACGCCGGCGTGGCTCGACGAGATCGCTGCGGTTGGTGCGCAAGATGGTTGCCATTGCGTGAAAGACAAAAGCCAGCGTGTAGAAAAAATTGGGTAAGATACGGGGTAGATCCGCCGGATCAAATGGCCGGAAGATATTGGGTATTGGCTTACCCGCAGACAATAATGCTGCGAGGATAAATTTGCCGGCGATCAGCAGGTAGTGCCACCAGCGCAGGCGAAAGCGGTCGTCGAAGAGGGCGTTTGCCGTTAGCCAGAAGAAGACCGGTTGCCCGATAACGAAAAACAGCAACGCCGCCCGCAAGGGGCGATCGATTACGGCATCGCTCAGATACCAGCTGACAAAATAGGCAATGCTGCTGGTGATAAGCCCCATTGCATACCAACCGCGCCGGGTCTTTAATGCCGGTATGAGTCTCAGCGCGAGAGCCGTCAGCAGAGCAATGTTCGATGTGAGCAGAATCTGTTGCATTGTTACGCTCCGCGACAATTTGCGGAGGACTGGATTGTCAATCTAAAAGGGGGGTACACCCCGAAAGCATTGACTGACTGGCGGCGACCGGCAACACTGCGTTCGGCATGGCAAAGAAAAGAATCTGCACCTTCGTATTTTTGTCGGCACTTGCCGTTTTTTTGTTAGGTGCAGAATGGGAAGAGAAGAAGAAATACCATTATCTGCCCGAGGGTAAAAAAGGAAAAAGCAGTGCCGCACAGAGTAAATATGGCATCATCAAAAAAGCGCTCGCGCCGCCTCTAAGCGTTTTTGAGATTGAACCCACGCAACCCAACCAGATTGCCGCCGAACGCGGTACGCGGCTTACGATTCCGGTCAATGCTTTCGTCGATGCTAAGGGGCGCCCGGTTGCCGGTCGGGTGACGCTGCGGGTGCGCGAAGTGATTGATCCGCTCGATTTTGTCGGCTCAGGTGTCGACCTGACATATTTCAACGACAAAGGCCAGCGGGAATTTTTTCAGTCTGCAGGTATGTTCCGTGTCGATGCGGCGACCGGCGATCAGCAGGTCGAACTCGCCCCCGGAAAAAAGATCGGCATCGAATTTCCCAATATTGTCCCGGGAGACGAGTTCTGGGTATACCGCCACGACACCAATCTGCAATGGAAGCGCCATGGGCATAACCAGTCGCTCGAAGGTGGTACGTTTACCGTAGGTACAAGGCGTTACCAGATCGATGCCCTCAATACGTGGTGGAACTTTGATAAGCCATTGCCCGAAATTGCCTGCGCCGAGGGCAGAATAAAGTGGGATAAAGATACAGTAAAAAAATCTTTTATCGTATATTCTGTCGGTATCAGCTACAAGGGCGCGTTCGGTCGTCATCTTGATGACGCAGACAGCTTTCGTATCAACGTCCACAAAGGCGCGCTCGCGCGTTTTCTTGTTCTGCACAATTCGGGCCGTGTCGGCATTACGCCGGTAGTTTCTGTGTGGAACAAGACGGGATACGATAAGGCCGATAATGCGGCAGCGAATCCATGCCAAAACGTCGGTGTGATCAGTGTTGTTCCGGTCGATGAAACGATTGCCTCGGACAAAAAGAGGTTGTCTGAATTCTTAGGTCTCGAAGTGCGTGAGTATCGGGTCGATTACGGAGCAAACCCGATCAAGCGGTAATGTATCGGGTTTGATTATTCGACAGGCTTTTTCATTTCAGGATAAAGTCCCGGTAACCAGCGTATCGCCAATTTATACGGAAAGCATAAGGTGAATGGCTCTCGGGGACCCGCAGAACGGATAGCCCCTGTATCTTCGATCTCCCCCATAATGCGGCGAGCATGACGTTCGCTGACGTTGAGTACTTCTACAGCTTCGCTGCGCGACAGTTTACCGCGGTAAAGCATAGCCTCAAAGAGGCGCGCTGCTTTGTCCGACAAACGCCCTGCCTGGATTTCTTCATTCGTCCAAACCAAAATTCGGTTTCTGAGCGAATCAGGTCTCATCAAATCTTGCATAAATTGAACCTGATCGATGCATGTCTCTAAGAAGAATTGAGTCAATCTTACGAGATTTTCTTCACTAAGATTTCCGCGTCCGTCCAGGTCGCCGCGGCGTTGTTGGTCGCATTCCGCGAGCAGTTGCTTGTAGGTATCGACCTTGCGTGCCAGCCCGCGCGCTACGGACCAGAGCGCGTTACTTTTAAGGTGGCGCATGAGGCTTGCGTGGGACATGAGTCTCGCGACTCGTCCATTACCGTCAAGAAAGGGGTGAATCCACAACAGGCGATGATGTGCGGCCGCGGTGGCAATGATACCTTGCGCAGCCCCCAAGCTTGAATAGACCTGCTCGAATCTGTTAAGGAAGGTTGGGATTTGCGCGGGCGAAATGGGCAGATGCTCGCCAACGACTACCGGCCTATCACGGAATTTCCCCGGAACGACTTCAAAAGACTGTTTCGTATCCCGATCTTCGACCTTCAATAGGTCGGCCGGCAATAACTCACAAAACCGCCGATGGATTTCCGTGATCGCTGCCACCGTGGTTTCCACGGGGCTTATGCAACCTTCATCCAGCCATTGCTGTACCGCAATATGCGCTTTGGCTTCCAGTTGTAAATTTCGCTGCTTGCTTTCTTTACTGAATTTCTTTTTCAAAGCATTTTCGATCGAGATCGGATGCGTATCATGACCTTCGATGAGGTTGCTGTAATAACAATTCATTCCGCGTACCGCTTCCACGAGACTCAGGCGCGCCGATTCGGGTAGGCTCTCTTGAAATCCGGTTGCTAAGCGAGTGAGCTCAAATGCTAAGTCTGCGAGTTGAGAGTAGTGAACCGATTGTACGGGAATAAGCATCGGCTCCATGAGAGAGGTATGCTCTTCTTTGTATGGTACTATCATTTGTCCGCAAAAATGTCCGGTATTTTGTCCGCAAAAGAGAGAGTCATTTTGTCTTCAATATCGATATTTTTTCTACTTTTTTCTACTTTTTTATATTCTTTTTGTCCGGTAAAATGTCCGTTAATTTGGCCGCTTTGTTCCCTCTTCTACAATTGTGTTCAAGCTCATCGTTGGGGTTGTTTGTAAAGATCCATTAATCCTCGCCAAGCCATCCGTGCCTTACCGGCTGCCGTATGGACTCAAATTACGACGTCATCTTTATCGGTTCGGGCATCGGCACTCTTGCCGCGGCGAGCCTGCTTACCCAATGGGAGAAAAAACGCTGCCTTATTCTCGAACGCCACTGGCAGGTCGGTGGTTATACGCATGTCTTTAAGCGCAAAAAGAAATATGTGTGGGACGTGGGCCTGCACTATGTCGGCCAGATCGCGAAGGGCGAGCAGATTCGCACGGTCTTTGATACCATTACGCAGGGTAAACTCGACTGGCACCGCATGCCCGATGTGTTCGACAAATTCGTTTACCCTGATACGACATTCGGCCACCGCAGCGGCGTAGAAAATTTCCGCGCTGATTTAGAAAAATTATTCCCCAAAGAAAAAGACGACATTGCGCAATATTTTCAGGACATTCAGGACGTGCTGATCTGGTTTCAACGCACCGAAATTGGCAAAAACCTGCCCTTTGCGCTCAAGTGGATTGTCCCCTTTATCAAGAAAGACGTACCGTATGCGCTGATGACTACGGAAAAATACCTCGCGCAGCGCTTTGACGACGCGAAGCTGCGCTCGCTGGTCGCGAGCCAGTGGGGTGACTTTGGCCTGCCACCGTCGCAAAGTGCATTTTGTATCCATGCAATTCTGGTGAATCATTTTTTCAACGGCGCGGCATACCCCGTAGGTTCATCTGAGGCGATCGCTGATTCGATTCTGCCGATCGTCGAAGCAGGCGGCGGCACCGTGCTCACCAGCCACGAAGTGCAAGAAATCATTGTAGAGAAGGGCAGGGCAACGGGGGTGCGGGTGAAACCATTGCGCGGGGAGAACCAGGCTGAAGTCGTTTTTTCGGCGCCTGTCATCGTTTCGTGCGCGGGTGCATACAACACCTACGTCAAACTTCTCAAAGCAGAAGAGACAGCCGATTTCAAGGAGCGCATTCTCGACTTTAACAAACGCAATCCACCGGTATCGCACATCAGCCTCTACCTTGCGCTCAAAGACACGCCGAAGAAGTTAGGCCTTGAAGGCGAAAACCATTGGATCTATGACGATTGGGATCACGAAAAAACCTATGCAAATCGCCTGAACTGGGTAAGCCGAGGCCGCCCGCCGATGGCGTACCTGTCGACGCCGTCATTAAAAGATCCGAAGGCTTGGGGGCATGCAAGCACCGGGGCCGACGCGGGCACGGCTGCCCTACCGGAGTCGGCCGTTGCGCATACGGCTGAGATTATTACCTTCACCCCGTACGGCGAATATGCCAAATGGAAAAATCAGCCCTGGCATAAGCGCGACGAAGAATATAAGGCGCTGAAAGAGAAGGCGGCACAACAGCTAATCCAATTTGTCGACGAACGCTACAGAGGTTTTGCCGAGCTGGTCGATTTCTACGAGGTCTCGACGCCGATTACCACCGAACACATGACAGGTCACGATCAGGGGGCGATCTATGGCCTTGCCTGCGTACCTGAACGTTTCGACGTCGATGCATCACCCTGGTGCCAGGTGCACACACCGGTTAAAAATCTATACCTGACAGGCGCCGACTCGACGTCACTGGGTATCGCAGGGGCGATGATGGGTGGTGTGGCTACATGCGCGCACCTGATGAAGCCCTGGCATTTACCGAAGCTTTTGAAGCTGGTCTGATCGCGCGGCGTCGCGTTGCCGCAGAAACAGATCGCGTTCGCTGGTGGGATTTCGAAATGTCAGCAGCAGCCTTTTTTCCATGGGTGAAAGACTGGACGTGATTTTGCCAAAATCGTTTTCTTTGATCAGCGTGTAGTTTTTTGTCAATTTGACGGGCTGTGTGCTTAATGCCACGCCGCGAAGGGTCACGGCGGGAAATCCGTAGAGCACACGGTAAATTTCGCGCCCGCGGTGCTTGTCTTCAGCAAGAAAATGGAATGCATCGCCTTTGCGGTGGTAACAATAGAAATAGTCGAATCCCTGGTGCGCAATCAGCAGATGCCGCTCGGGCAGCGACAGGCGTTGCACCGCCGCTTGCACCTCGGCGTAGTCGATGCGGTTGGTCTGCATGTTGTGCAATAACTGAAAA
>JAEUSA010000281.1 GCA_016788945.1 Leptospiraceae bacterium | reverse complement strand
GCCGTTGTATCGACTGTAATCACGAGATTCGTGCCGTTACCCTGATTGCCTGCTGCGTCGGTCGCCGCAGCGACAATAGTATTTGCTCCCTCAGAAAGTGAAATATCTCCCGACCAATTGCCTGCACCGTTTGCTGTGGTTGTCAGAAGCACCGTGCCACCGAGGGTCGACAAGTAAATATGCACGGTAGCGTTGGCTTCTGCAGTACCGCTGACAGTTAATGCGGATGTATTCTTGGTATAGCGGTCGTTATTGAGCGTACCGGTATCATCAGTAGCGGCGAGAGTTAGACCCGCCGGTCCGCCAGGTGCTGTGGTGTCGATAATGAAAGTATTGTTCGATGAATTGGTATTGCCTGCAGCGTTTAAGGTGATCGTAGCGGTTCCATCTATGTAGGTACCGCCAGTGGCGGTATTAATCGCATAGGTATATGTGTAAACTGTCGCGGAGACTTGGGTCATGGCGGTGGCTGCAATGTCTGTTGAACCCGGTTGGTTGATGGCGATAGTCGGTATCGCTCCGGGGTCGAGTGCGTACGTCGCAGTGATAGTCACGTTACCAGACTTGAATGGTCCTGCGGTGTTGGCACCCTGTGCATAGGTGATTGCTCCTGATACTGTGCCCACGATATTCAGGTTTTTGTTGGCTGCGAGAGATCCATTGGCTGCGGCATTGGCCAGTGTTAAGACGGCATTATTTCCCGCATTATCTTTGATCGTACCACCGTTCAATTGTAATGCTCCCGAATTCTGGTAATCGAGATCGCCGTTCGCATTGCCGGCGATGACACTATAGTTAAAAGTCAGCGTGTCGCTGCCTGAACCCGAAGCATACGAAACATCGGTCGTGACCGGCGTACCGGTCATGATCCGCAAGAAGGGAGTACCACCCGTTGTGTCGACGTAAACGGTGTCGGTAAATTTAACAGTAATGGCCACTGTGCTGCCGGGTCCGTACGTACCGTTGGCATTGGTTGAGGTGACACCTTTACCATCTGCCGCCGCAAGACTTGCCTCAACGGTAGGCTGGGTGTTATCCCAGGTTACAGTCAACGAAGGCGAGACATCGCTCACAAGCCCGGTAGAACTCACCGTGGCAATTGTGAACAAATTTGCCCCTGCTAAGAGCGACCCAGAACTGTTCAAGGTCACGCTGTATGCACCCGAACTATCGGAAACTGCTGTAGCGACCAGCACACCATCATCATAAAGATTCACTATGGTATTGGCGGCGACGGTGCCGGTAAAAGTGAGAGGCACAGCCGATGTCAGATTATCAGTGCTCGACGTACCGAGGTCTGTCGCCGCTAAAAGATCGGTCTGCGCCGGTGCGTTGGCTGAGCCTGTGAATGTTGCCGTGTTCGGTGTACCTAACGCAACCAACGAACCGTCTTTGATGCCGGTAATCGGCCCTGCACCGTCGGTGTCTGATTGGGCGGCGGTAACGGTGAAAGAATTTCCCGAGCCAATCGCACCGGGCGAGAGAGTCAGGCGCACCTTGGTTGCATCTGCCTGGCGAACAGCGGCTGTCACCGACAATGAGCCCGTAACAGTGTAGTTTGACGTATTCTGCACCGACGCCAGATCCATAATTTCAGAGAAAGAGAGCTCAAGCGTCGTTGCGTTGATCAGCGTTGCCAGATAGATCGTGGGTGCTGCGGACGACGAACCCGTTCCTGAGAAAGTAACCGATTGTGAAGTCATGGTGTTCGGGGCGGTTGCTTGATCTTGCACATTCGCAATACTGACAGAATACTGAACCGCACTTTGCCCTGGAGCTGGCACGGTAATAGTGCAGACTGCGCCGGAGCATGAGACAGTGTGGCCTGCGGGCAATGAAGGTGAAAAAGTATAGTTTGAAGCATTATCTCCTCCGTTGGCACCGCCCAGGGCCACTGCTTCGCTGAAGAATACTTTGATCTGCGTGTTCGACATTGACACCACAGAAAGAACCGTTGGAGCCGTGGTATCGGTTGTTGCCACATTGGTACCTGTGTAGGTAAACGTCGCCGTATTCGGTGTACCCATCGCGTTACCCGCGAGGTCGCGAATCGCGGCCCCTGCCGTTACCTGACAGCTGATCGTGGTAGGCGGGGCGGTCGAGGTGATTGTCAACAGCACCACGCCGGCCGAAACCTGCGTGGCCGTACCCACGACTGTCGGGCATGAGCCCGATGCAACCAGAGTGAAGTTACCCGCTGTCACCGTTGCATTGTTCAACGGCTCATTGAAATTCACCACGACCGTCGTCGCCGAAGGTGAGGTTGCACTGGTTACTTGCGGCTGCGTCGTCGTCGACGGGCCGGTGAATGTGCCACCACCGGGTATGGTCGACTGCGCGGTGTTACCGGACGAATCGGTTGTAGCTGGCAAACCAGGCAGCGAGAGAGTATAGCCTGTACCCGAGGTCATACCGGGTGCATCGAGCTTGATCTGCACCATCTTCGAAGGCGACGACGGATAGAGGTTAACGCCACCTGCCGCAATGGTCAGCGCCGGGTTAAACAGATAATCACCAGCTATAGTGCTGCTGAGTGGTTCTGACCATTCAACATAGATTGTCGTCGGGTCATCGGGGTATATGGCTACGATGTAAGGCTTACCGTCGCCAGTGAATGTTGCCGTACCGGAAGAGAGAGTATTCGCCGTCGGTGTCGCCGTATCTTGAATGTTCGTTACCGTCGCCGTATATGTCTGCGTGGTCTGAGATCCCGCGGTTGTCGAGATGGTACAGGTATTGCCAGTGCAAGAAACTCCGGTCATCGAAATCGTTGGAGAAAAACTGAAATTGCCGGTTGTCACTGCTCCCGTATTGATCGGTTCGGAAAAGGTCACAACAATCGTGCCATTATTGGTCGCCGAAACGTTGAGGATTGCCGGTGCAATGCTATCCGTCGTATTGTAGGCAAAAGTTGCTGTTCTGTCGGCCAAGGTTGCACTCATCGCAGTCCCTGCCGCACTCGAAATGCCGGTGTTGTTAACGGTTAACGTACACTGTCCCGAAGTACCCGCGGTCATGTTCACGCCGCTCAACAATACTTTGTCGCTGCCAACCATTGCGGCAGTTGCTGCGCCGAGATTAAAAGTGCCGCCGTTCGTGCAACCCGCGACAGAATAGGCACCGGCAGTGATGATATTTCCCGTCGTGGTCATCGCCCGATCAAATGACACAAGCAGCGTCGTGTTTGCTCCGCTGCCTGCCTGTACGGTGCTGATAACTTTCGGCGCGGGTGCGTTATATACGAAAGCTGCCGACGGTATCGTCGCGCTGTTTTGGTTTCCCCACAAATCACGCACACTCGTCGTGGCGCAGACATAATAGGTTTGTCCCGCAGTCAGGGCAACGGAGGTCAGCGTGACGTTGGCAAAATTTGCGGCGTTGCGCTGTGCATTAGTGACATTCACGTTTCCGGTTGTACAATCGTTACTCGTATAAATATCAAAGAATGCGCCGAAAGCTGCACTGGTGTAGTCTGTGCCCGTTGCCGGGTTCATCTGCGATACACCTTCATTGAAGTATACCTCGACCGTTGTCGCATTCGTGACGCTGACTGAAGAAAATCCGGGCCCTGTCTGGTCGGCGTTATTGGGTGCCGTAAAGGTTGCACTGTTGTTTGAACCGATGAGCGTGCTATCAACGAACACAATATTGCTTGCCGTGACGGTATACACGCTGCCCGAAGTTTGCGGAATAGTGTCTATAAAGATGATACTCGAATTATTCGGGTCGCGCGCAGCGGCGAGAAGATGCAGTAATGAGCCGTTAGGTGCTTTGATGCGGTAGTTAGAGAGAGTCTGGCCCGATGTTAGATCTACCGGCTTCGAAAAAGTCAGCATAACCCGAGTGTTCGTCATAGGGGTGGCAGTGAGCAGCGAGCCAACACTCGAGGTACTAGCCCCTTTTCCAAAAACCAGATCAAATGGCTGAAAGAATGTACTGTAGGTTTTGCCTGAACAGTTCGCCGCGACCAGAGAAAGACCAACGGCTGCTATCTGGAAAAACCTGTGAGGAAAACCCGGAAATATACGCATAGTACGCCCCTACCTAATACTCTATAGGGTTCGGACGGAACGCCTTCTCTTATTTACGACATTCTACGGAAAAAAAGTGCCTATTTGCTGGTCATGATGACGCCTGATGGTCCGCTACCTTGCGGGGAGAATCCCCCTACCAAGGCAATTCGGTTGCGCTGAAAAACTGCAGGTTGAGGTAGTATATAGCGCGCAGCCCCTCCGGCGGAAAAGTAGTGCCACCTTCTTCTCTCTTTTTCTTCAGAAAATCAAGAATTTCGGCGCGAAAATCAGCCGTACGACGCTTAATAAAATCAAATTCTGATTTGGAAAGGTTAAGCGTTAGGGACGAAATATCACGGTCTTTTGCGGAGGTGGTATCGATCGACTCAGCTGCCAGTTCGAGCAGCTGCTTATGGTAAAGCGCCACGGCGAGCGATTTTACTTCGCGCCCCGTGGTCAGGTCGGCACTTGCTTGGGCCAATTTGCCTTTTTTATCTCGCTCGAGCAGCTTGCTGCTGATTAGGGTTTTCAATGCCTTTTCCGCTTGCGCCGTCGTAATATGGGGATGCAACTTGCGGGCTATCCACTTTGCGTTCGGCTGAAAATCAGGTAGTGCCACCAGTTCGCGTATTGTCAGAACATATGCCTTGCGGAAAATTTCATAATATTCTGATCCGATGTGGCGTATTTCTGATTTGGGCATGCAGGCAACCATCTGTTGGTAGATTTCGTTTTTTTCATTGGTCGTCGTTGCATTGGCAAACCGCACCATGAGCTCGAGGTAGGCCTTATGGTCTGCTTTTAGGCCCAGACCCCGGGCCATTTTTCCTGCCGAATCGATCGTCAGCGATCGCGTGCCTTTGATGACATTGCTCAGAAAAGTATGCGTGCTGAATCCAGCCCGATGGGCAAATTCGCGCAGCGTTAGACCTTCACGTTCCTTGGATTCCTTATATGCGTCGCGAAGAAATGCCCTATAGTCCGTATACGCATAAATCTGAACGCTCCGGACGGCCATGTTACTTCTTCTTTTTCGAATCGCCCTTTTTGACCGATTTTACCGACATGGAGCGTGAGATGTTTTTTGCCAGGCTCTGCGAAAGAACATCCCGGTAATTCTCGCAGGCACGCGACGTAACATCGCGGCAAGGCCCGGAGGTCAGAGCATGGAGAATCTGCTGATGCGCCCCATGACTCAGATCAGAAAAATCAAACCAGCGTGTGGCATCAAACACCACGCTGTCGATGACGTTTCCAGAAGAAGAAACTGTTGCTTCAGCACGAATGATGTCAGCATGCGCTATGCTCAGTGGAATTACTGACCGCTGGGCGCCGTCATCGAAGATGACTCTTCCGGATATTTGCAGCGAAGACGTCTCCCCGGTGCGAGATGCCGAAAAATCAACGCCCAAATCTGTTATTGCCGATGATTCATATGTTCGCCCAAGCGCAACCCTATCTGCAAGCAGCAAATTAAGCTGCATCAATGGTGTTTCAAACTGAAACGGTTTCAACTCCACCCGTGACAACTGCATTTGCAACTCTTGAATCTCAAATGTAATGCCGCTGTCTTTACCCGCAGAAAAAATGACGGGCACAGCAACACAGTCTTGTTGCTGTGCCGTGCATTGTCCGCCGGATGCCGTAAAAGCCAATGAATTGAACGGGGCCAAACCAGCCGGCCCATCAGCATCGGGATTGCCGACTTCAAGATTACAATGAGCTGAAAAAAACAAGGCTACCGTGATCAGCCATGTTGTAGATATTGTCCTCAAGCCCGTCCTCCGTTTTGATCAGTACCGCGGCGCACCCCGCACACATAGGCTACGGTCGGGTTATTCAGTCAATATTTTCACCTCAACGCGGCGGTTCTTGGCCGCACCTGCGGCTGTTTTACCGTCGGCAATCGGGGCTGATCCGCCATAACCCTCTGACGTCAGGCGCCCTTCTTCGATGCCTTTGCTGATGATGAATTTGCGCACGCTTTCTGCACGTTTTTTTGACAGCTTGCGCGAATTCTCATCGTCAGCACCCGAGGCCGCGGTATGCCCGCCAATCTCGATTCTCAAGCCCGGGTTTGCTTTAAGGAATTTTACCAACTCCATTAACGCTTTTTCCGGGCCCTTGCCTTTCAACAGTTCATCGGAATCGGGTTTAAAATTCACACCTTCGAGACTGTAGGTCATCGGTGCGAGAATAAATTCATGGTCACGGGTCTTTTTGTCATTCGAGAGCATCGATATTTCGAGTACCGATTTCACATAACCATCTTTGCTGGCCTGAACTTCATATTCGAGACCCGGTTCGAGTTCGACGCTGAATTGTCCTTTGTCACCCGCAGCAACCTCTTTGACCACTGCAGTGCTGCCTTTCGCGCGCACGACTATCGCAGCGCCTGCGAGCGCATCACCGTCGGGTTCTTTGACTGTGCCTTTCAGGTTGAGAGCAACACTCTTCTGCCCGATGTAATGGACCGGGAGCATTTTGGGCTCACCCGCCGGTGCGCCGAACCAATAAGAAGCGCCCGCGTTAAAGGCGAAATATGATCCGGTGAGATCTTGCGCGTGCATCATATAACCGCCATCAAGGTAAAATGACACTGGCCATTTGTTGGGTCGTACCTCGACACCCAAGGACGCCGCGAAACCGTTGCCGATATAACTGCCCGAACGCGAACTTTCAGCACCCGGTGCGAGCAGCGACAGGTATTGGCTCTTCACCGACGTATTTACCGTACTGAAAATGACTCCATCGGCAAGGCGAAAATATGGCGAAATCGTCATCTTCATACTTTTAGGTTTGAGATCCCAATATAATGTGAGTTGTGCCATCACGGGCAACAGGGTTATCTTGCCGTCGGTCGTTGCCTGCCCATTCTGGAAAAGATCTTGAGAAAAACTGTGGTAGCTCACCGCTAAGCCGCCGCGCAGGCGCAGGCTGTATTTTTTCAGCGGCAAAAACTTCATCTCGGGAATCTGTACCGAAGTCTCCAGACCGATACCGAGCGCGCCAAAGTTCAGCAAACTGATGTTACCGGTCGGCATGAGGGGAACATAGTTCAATGATACACGCGGTTCGAGAGAGCGGTACTTCGCCCAGAACCCTGTAGCAGGATACAACGTGGTGCGCGAGCCGCCGACGTCGACTACCTGTATTGTGTCCATGCGCGAATCAAACGGAAAAGCCTGCAACCCCGGCCCGGGAGGATTTCCACCACCGGCTGATGTATCGGGTGTCAGGTTGAATCCCCAAGCGTGACCGTTGGCCACGCCGAAATAGGGCAATTGTTTCTTTTCGCTGCCCGCCGACAGTGTGATCATTGCAGAGTCATAACGTTTCTTGATATCTGCTGCGGTTATGGATGTGGAACGCGTGACGAATGGTTTTCCCGAATAGAGGCAATGCCCCGTTGTCATTTTTGTGGGATTTTTCAGTTTGCCCTTGGGGATATACTGCGGAAAATCTTTCTCTTCGCATAACGAAGCGGGCATCAGCGCTGCGCGAATGTCAACAGTCGCCGTGTCATCTTTCTCCGATACGTATTCCACATGCAACAAAATACCGTCTTTGGTTTCAATGACGACATCGGTTTTTGGTGTCGCAGCCGTCAGCAGCGAGATTGAGCAGCATACGGTGGCTGCGAGCACAAGTTTTTTCATGACTTTAACAGAATCGACGCATCGGGTGGCGAAAATACAACAAAAAAAAGCCCGCAGCCCCTCAGGCTGAGCGCGCCGATGTCGCAGCCGGTATAGTCCCCAAGCGAACCAACTGGCGGCGTACCAAATTGATCGGATCGAGTTGTGAAACTTCTTTAATACAAGTACCTGAAAGGTCTGCAAGACAAAGGAGAGCCTGCGGTTCTGCGAATTGCTCTCCCCACAACCCTTCAACAAACCGACCACCGCGTATCAGACCGCGCATTTCCATCAAGCGCAATGCTTTGACAAATTTGGGCCATGGCACCTTAAAAAAGTCGTTCTCGGCCGCATAGCGGTAGATTATGCCCTGCCGTGCCAACTGCATTTCGGCGATTGCCACCGCCCGCTCTGCTTCATCTATCGCTTCGGCGAAGCGCACCAGAGCAAACCGCCCCGCGGGAAAGTGATGGGTTGCACGCGACCATTGTGGCGCGCGATAGCCCGCCATCTTCTGTTTTGCCCCTGAGGCAACAATCTGTCGCAGAGCAAAAAACTGGTCTGAAGTAACGAGCCCGCGCGCTATGAGTTCGCGTATACCGCGCAAGGTCTGCTCGCTGAAAACGCGTGCGTTGTGGTGTACATCGGCAAGAAATGATGCCCCGTGTTTCGTGAGATAATCATATACCCGTCGGGCATCGGCTGAAAGCGAGGCGGATAAGCTATTTTCTACGGATGGTGCAATGCGATACCAGAGGTCACGCGAGAGTATCATGTAGCGCGTCTTTGCCGTGATACTACGCACCGCTGCTGTTTCTGCCGCGGGGCGCCACCAGAAGAACTCACCGGTCAGCAGCAAATCGTCAAGCATACGCTCGCTGAAATCGTGCACACGCGACTTCAGCGCCAGCACCCATTGATCATGCGAGAGTGCCACACCCTGCAACTGCAGCAGCACTTTGCGCAGAGATTCTGCTCCCGCAAGTGGTTCGCCCGCTACGTGCTGCCAGAGATGCAGAAATTTTACATAGTCTACCGCCGAGACGATCTGTTGGCGGTTTTTCGGTCGCCGGTTGTAATGCAATAGGCGTTGATAGAATGCACGTTCAACGAAGGCCTTTTTGCCGTGCAGGTCAATCTGAAAGACGCTGCCGGCATTTTCAAGCGCGAGCAGCGCCAATGCGACACTCGCTTGCGGAAGTGCAAGCCGCTCAGCGAGCTCTGTTGTCGTCATCGGTGACAACAATTCGAGATGCGAGAGGATAATAGCTTCTATCGCAGCATATCCCTGCTGCTGCGCAATTTCATTGTCAGCAGTTAGTTCGCCATAGGCAGATTGTACCAATTCTGCCTTGTCTGCACTCACAAGGAAGTTTCGGCTGCCGCTCGCCCATGGCAGAGCTTTACCCGCTTGGCGCAGTTCATCCACACCGACCGCAAAACCCAGCGTTGTGACCGCATCTTCAGGCACGATGGCAAATTGTGTCAGGCGATCATAGAGCTCATAAACATTGCGCGCCGGATACATGGCCTCGGCGCGTACTGCCGCGATTGTGGCCTCTGAAAAATAATCAGCAGAAGTTTCCCGTTCTTCAAAATTGGT
>JAEUSA010000271.1 GCA_016788945.1 Leptospiraceae bacterium | reverse complement strand
CTAATTCGGAAACAGGAATTTGTAGAAGACATACATCCGTACACGCCAGAGGCAAAAAATATCTCAGGCGAAGAATGGTGGAATACCATGATTATCCGCAGGCGTGATGCCCTGACGACTGGCCTACTGCATAAATTTAAGGGTAAAACCTGCTCGGCAACCATCACGGGCCCGGAGAAGAAAAAAGAACATCATGGCCCGATTAAGTTTTATCGCCAAATACCTATCAAAATCATCTGCGGAGATAATGATAATGTTTACAAAGATGAAAATAATTCAATCTTCGGCATTGTTGTTGAAAAGGGCGGCGTTTTCAAAATCCTAAATATCTTCAGTGATTGAAAGTGAGAATTGGAAAACCCTTGCCAAACCACATTAATTTTATATTATGGCAAATAACTAAATATGCAACATCTCCAAATTAACGATTATCATAGAATGAGATCATGTTCGGGCCACACTGTCACCCGACCGCGCCCCGTTAGCGCACAATTTTTTAACCTGCTATGGATTTCCATAGCTATGGCCGTGACTACAGTAGGTTGTCACAAACGCCAAGAAATCCTGATCTCGGGCTCGGAAACAATGCAAAGTATGATACGCATTCTGGCCGATGGCTTCAACAGCAAACAAACAAAATACGAAGTCAAAGTCACCGGCGGTGGTTCAAAACTCGGCATCGACGATGTAACGCATGGCCGGGTCGATATTGCCATGACCTCGAACGATATCAGCGAAACCCACTTGGCCGCGCTCGCCGATATCAGCAGATTCGAGAAAGTCGAAGTGGGTTACGATGGCATGGCGGTGGTGGCGCATCCGGCAAACCCCGTAAAGCAGATCGACATGCTGCAGTTTTCGCAAATTCTTTCCGGTAAGATCACCAACTGGAAAGAACTCGGCGGCACCGACATGGAAATAATTCCCGTGTTACGCAACAGCAATTCAGGCAGCGAAGCATACATACGCGAACACGTTTTGCGTCGCAAAGACCTCGGTGACGCGGTGTACTCTGCGTTCAAAGATGCCGAGTACACACGCATTGATGTCACAAAACTCGACAACCGCGAAATTTTTGCTTTCATCGGCGCAAATCCCGGAGCCATTGCATACATGGGGGTTGGTGTCGCGAAATCGGAAGGGAAAGGAAAAATCAAGATTCTCGACTATGCGCTGCTCAAAGAAGGGCCATACTTGCAGCCAACAGTAGAAAATATCCAGTCTGGAAAATACCGCCTGTCACGCCCCCTCGCGCTCGTCTATGTCGCTGACAACGGCAAGAAAGATGCCTTTGTCGCCTATGCGCTCAGCGAAGAAGGACAGAAAAAAGTTCTCGAGTACGACTATATGCAGGCGGCACCCACCACGGTAGTCGTGATCGAGAGACGTGTGAACGGGAAATAGTATGCTGATGCCCGCCAACCCATTGATGTCGCACAGCAACGCACCAAGTGCGGTGTTGTTGATACGCGGCGGAAGGGTAGCAGCGGCTATGCTCGAAGGCAAACTCAGCAAACTGGGATTAACCGTCCCCTACGCGACTATTCTCACAGCGCTGCTCGACAACGGCCCGAAATCTGCGACGGACTTGTGCGTATTGACGATGCGTGAGCGCGCCAACATGAGCGTGCTGCTCGCCAAGCTGCGCAAAATTGGTTATGTTTCCGAATCACAAAACCCGCTCGATGCACGCAGTCACGTCATCTCATTGACCGAATCGGGTCGCGAAGCCGCTGAAAAGTGCCGTGCCGTTACCGAAGAGGTTTCGCAGGCGATCGACAACTTTCTTGCGGTTCAAAATGAAAATCCGGAAAAATTCCGCGGTGCGCTGAGCGATTTTCTCAGCAAGTTTCACTCGTTGTACGTATAGACGAACAATATACGACCTATCAGCTGCCTGCTATGCGCTAAGTCTTCGAGCGCGGCGATGGCGCGCGGCGTGTAGATGACGTCCGCACGCGAAAAATAGCGTTCTGAAAACTGTGCAGCTTCAGCACTGAGCGTTCCGCGCCATGGGCCGAAACGGTGCGGCGCGTATTTGTCAATGAGGTGAAAGCGACCGGCTTGTGCGGCAGCGAAAGTGGCGATCGCCTCCATGACTGCCGCGCTGTTTTGCAGCACTGCTACGCCGTGGACGGTACAATGCTCCGCCGAGGCGAGAAGAAACCCTGCCGCGGTTGTGCCGGTAGCGCAGGCGAGAACAACATGGTCGAAGTCGCTGGCATTCTGCGCCCAAGCGACGACCCCGCTCACACCGTCTGCCCCGAGGCCGCCTTCAGGAATAAACAGGCTTTCGTGCAGGGAGAGATCCTCACCTAATATGTCGGCAAGTTCGTTACCTGTTCGCGCCGAACGCAATTGTCGATAGGTCGCCCGGTCAATAAACTGGCAACGGACGCCGTGCGAAATGGCAAAACGTATCTCATGAGAGTGCCGTGCTACATCTGTCAGCTCGTCGCCGCGAATCAAGGCCGTGCCGCTCAGGTGTTCGTTCTTGATGAGGGCTGCGAATGCGCGCAGATGGTTCGAATGTGCTCCCGCCATGGTGACCAGATGATGCCGACCTTCGCGACGAGCGCGAGCAATATAGCCGCCAAGTTTGGCCGCCTTGTTACCCCCGAGAACCCCGGGTACGGCAGAGCGTAGCAGGTAGAGATCGATACCCCACGGATTCATGATTTTTTCTGGCATAATGCTACCGACCTCGGGTAACAGCCATCACACAGTGCGCCAACCGGAATTTAACCGTTTCTTACTTTTCGGTGTGTCTCGCCGGCGCGCGTTGCCGGTTATGCGCTGTTTACTGTTAATCATCACGACCCTACCGCTGACGACACTTGCTGCACAGAAAAGCGACGGCAAGGCGGCTTATGAGCGCGCGCTTGCATACTACGAACAGAAGAACTATGATTCCTGCCTGATCGCTATCAAACCCGCTATCAAAGACAAGGGCAGCGATGCAGAACTCAGGGTACTCGCGGCGCATTGCCACGCGGCGAAAAAAAATTATGCCGACGCAGTCGCACACCTGCGCGCTGTAGCGGAAGATAACGCCGATCGGCCGGGGTTGCGTGAAGATATCGTTGCGCTACTTTTTGCGCAGGGCCGCTACAAAGAAGCGCGCAAGGCCGGTTATACTTTTATAGAAGAACTCAAAGACGCGGATAAACCCGTGTCCGCGCAGCTTTCGCTCAACCTCGCACGCGCCGAACTCGCTTACGGCAATGCGGCTGCCGCTCTGTCTCTCGCACGTGACGCTAAGCAGAGCGCAGACGCGCAGACGAAATACCAGGGTCTCATCACCGAAACGCGCGCCCTCATCGCCCTCGCGAACCTGACGGAAGCCGATATTGCCCTGAGTTTCGCCGAATCGATGCGCGAAGCAGAGCTGCATGCGTTGCTCAGGGCGACGATTGCCGAGCTCACCTGGGCAAAAGATAAATTTCCAGAAGACAAACGCGCGGAAATTGTCGCACAATACGAAAAGCTCAGCCGTTCTGAAAACACAGAAATCCGCACGGCGGCGCAAAAAAACGTCGAGCGTGTGAAGACAGCCAAAGCTCCTTGAGTACGCAATCCATACAACAACCGCGCGCGGCCAGCGGGCCGCACGCGAACGGTGTACATCCTCGTACGGCCGTCGGCACAAAGACAGACCTCGTGTCTGGTGCCGACCGTGTCCATCCAAGGACTTCCGTCATTCACTTCGGTTGTCGGCTTAACCAGTTTGAGAGCGACGGTATCAAGGCCAACCTTGCCGACAATGCACACACGCTCAGCGATAATCTGCGCGAAGCAGATTTTGTCGTCATCAATACCTGTACCGTCACCAACAAAGCCGATTACAAAAATCGTGCAGCGATACGCCGCGCGCACCGCCTGAATCCGCAGGCAAAAATTGTCGTCACAGGTTGTTACGCGACGACCGACGCCGATGAGCTGCGCTCGTTGCCCGGCGTCTACCGCGTGGTGTCGAACGACAAAAAGCACCAGATCGCCGCCGTACTCGCGGGCGCTGAAGTCGATGAGGGCAATAACCGATTCTTTTTTTCATCGCACCACGAATTCAAAAGCCGCGCGACGATCAAAATTCAGGATGGCTGCAACAAAAGCTGCAGCTACTGCAAAATCCCGCAGGCGCGCGGTCGTGGGGTTTCACGGGATTTCAATGAAACCCTCGAATCAGCACGCGAACTCATTACAGCCGGTTTCGGCGAACTGGTACTCACTGGCGTCAACATTGGTTGGTACGATGACAACGGTAAAAATTTCACGGCGCTCGTCGAGGCCCTGCTATCTCTTGAAGGCAATTTTCATCTGCGTATCAGTTCGATCGAACCCGGCGACGTGACCGAGCGCTTTGCCGAATTCTACCGGCATCCGAAAATGGCACGTTTTCTGCACATTCCGCTTCAATCGGGTTCGAAATTTGTTTTGCGCACCATGCGTCGCGGTTACACACCGGCAAATTTTATGCGGCGGATTGAGTACGTGCGCAACATCTGTCCCGAAGTGCACATCGGCACCGATGTGATTGTGGGTTTTCCCGCCGAAGGCGAGGCAGAATTTCAAGAGACATTGGATTTCTGCCGTACCGCCGATTTTGCCAATATCCATATCTTTCCTTTTTCGAAGCGCCGCAACACACCCATTGTCGATTGGCTCGAAAGTCGTGAGGGATCGCTGGCCAAGCGTGTTTACCGCGAAGTAAACGGAGCCATCATACGCGAACGATCTGCCGAACTCTCAAAACTCAAGGCCTCAATGGCCGAGGCGTATGCTGCGCGCTGTGAGGGCCTGAGCGTCAATGCGGTCGTCGAGCGCACGAACGGCGACGAAATTCATTTTTTGACCGAAAATTATCTGCGCGGCACTTTGCAGCGTTCCCAATTTTCGGGCGACCCTATACGGGGAGCGCGCTTTGCCCTGCCTTGGTCAAACCGGCTGGCAGAGAAAGCACCGACTGTTCTAATTCGCTGATGCAATACCTCAACAAGGTCACGGTAGTCGTGCGCAACTATGTTAGAACTTTTTCATTTCAGCGATCGCTGCGCTGCGATGATCTTTCGTGCCACGCACGCGCTTAACCCATTCGTAATACCTCAAATCGGGCGGGGCGCGGTGCACTGAATCGGCAAATGAATAATTTTCTTCTTTTTTCAACAACAGATGCCCCAGTTCATGCAACCAGATCCAAGCGATCGCCTCGATTTTTTCTTCACGCGTGAGTTTGCCGCGCTTTTCGTTAAAATAGGCTGTGTCGGCGAGAAACGGATAGAGCCCCAACACTCCGACCCCTTGATAGGGCCGATGAGCATTATTCTCAATAAACGCGCTGGTTATACCTCCGCGTGCAATCACATAAAGGGGCATGCCATTATCTGCACCGATAATGCCGGCGTTGGTCAGAAAAAAATCCGCCTGCTTCTCACCTTGCAAAATACTCGACCAATGCCCGTACGAGAAATATCTCTCGTCTTCTGCATTGTTTTTGCTGAGTAGCGGATTTCCCTTCGTGTCCGTTTCGGCAAAGATCGCGGAAAGTTTACCGACAAAGGCGCGCGTATAGAGCGCCGCGTAGCCGTCACCGAGGTATTCTTTCACCTTGGCCCTGTTGCCCTTGATCGCTGCGGCCACCGCAGCCTCAATGCGCTTGTCGCGGTCGGGAGCAAAATACGAGACCAAAAAGGCCTGCGATGGGTAGCCTAATGGTGAGGTGGTAAAAAGTGAAGAAGCAGAAGCAAAAAAATCGCGGATTTTGACAAGGCGAGCCTCGCGAATCTGCACGGTGTAGCCAATTTTTTCTGCGCACAACTTCTCGACCAAACGGTAAAGCCGGGTTCGCTCGTTGACATCGAGTTCTGGCAGATTATCGGCCTTCACATAATGCACCGCCAGTTCGACGGGTTTATCTTTGGGCACCGGTCGCAGTTCGGGCAGTGCTGCGAGATAGGCGTCGTATTTCGCCTCTTCAACTTTGAGATCAAACGGTTTTTTACAGAATACCATTAGCAAGACGAAAAGAAAAACGCGCTTCATGACTGAAATTTTTGGAAATGCGCGGTAATGTCAAGTGGATAATCCCGCAAAGCTCACTATGGCGTCGCGCCTTAGGCCAAAAGTAAACGATCCATCAGCTCGCGCACCGGGGTTTTGAGATCCTCCGGAATTTCGGCCTCGCCGTCGACGTTGCTATCCCACACACCGATACATGACGGGCAGCCGGTAGCGCAATTACATTTGGCCACGGTTTCGGCGGCGAGCGCGAACAGGGCTTCGTGGTTGGCGACGAGCTTGTGCGACAGACCTACCCCACCCGGATAGTTATCATGGAAGATGATAGAATGCTCGCCGAACTGGACATCGCGATAAGCAGCCGAGACAGAAATATCACGCCGGTCGCACAACGCCACGAGCGGCGCCAGTTGTCTAAGCAGGTAGGCAAACCTCGTTAGTAACGCGCTCATATAGTTCTGTGGAATCTGCGGCAAGGCGCGCGCACCGATCTCGATCCACGCGCCCTGAGTGTGCATCTCGATTTCGGGAGTGCGTATCTGGCCCCAACCCAGATTTTCCGATGTTTCGATTTTTATTTTTTTATAGAGGAAAGCCTGCCGGCGCAGCGTCACCTCACCCCAATGCAGCTTGAGCGCTCCCGTCTCGCGTGTCTCGTCGGTATGCAGAATGCTGCGGTGCACTTTTTCATGTGCATCAGTGTAATAGTCTGACTTAACGAGGGTGACTTCGGCGCGGCGCTCATCCCAGCGGAGTTTATCGACATAATAATGCCGGCCAGCATGCATATAGATCGCTTCATCGTGTATGAACAGCGGCGCAGAAAAATAATCAATTTCGCCGATGACTTTTTCGTTACCCGTTTCGGTCGTGTCGACGATGACAAAATTATCGGTTGCTGCAGAACGCAGCGACACATTCGCCGCGGGATACGTTTCGCTCATCCAGAAATAGGTGCCGTTTTTCGCGACGATGACCCTTTCGTTCTGCAGATGCTCCATGAATGTATCGACCGGGAAACTGCCGAACTTCTCTCCCTCATTAAACCGCAACTCATACGCCGCGCATTTGAGCTGGTCCTGATAGATGAGCAGGTTATCGGGATTTACGATCGCGGCCTCGCCCTTGCCCGCGAACAGAAATTCAGGGTTGCGCATTAAATACTGATCGAGCGCTGAAGGTGAGGCAATCAGCACGGCCAGCGCAGGTTCTTTTTTGCGGCCCGCCCGGCCGAACTGCTGGTACAGTGAACTCAAACGTCCGGGGTAACCAATCGACACAACAGCACTCAACGCGCCGATATCGATGCCAAGCTCGAGTGCATTCGTCGAAACAACGCCGAGGCATTGCCCTTCGCGCAGCGCACGTTCTACCTGCCGCCGCTCGAGCGGCAAAAAGCCCCCGCGATAGCCGCGTACCTTGTGCGCCAGCGTTTCGCCGAGGCGCGAACGCAGAAACGTCGTGAGAATCTCGACGCGGTTACGAGAGCGCGCGAAAAATATCGTGGGTATTTCGTTTTTGATGAGCCCCGCACCGATGCGCGCAGCGGCCTTATACGGCGACTCCGCAATCTGCAGCTTCTCATAAAAAGGTGGATCATAAAAGAGAAAGTATTTCTTTCCCTCGGGGGCACCTGAATCGGTCACCGCGGCGAAGGGTCTTTCGGCAAGCTGCTCGGCAAGTTCAGTCGGGTTGGCAATCGTCGCCGAACAAAAGATATAACGTGGATTTGATCCATAGTGACGCAGCAGCCGGTTCAATCGACGCAGCACATTGGCCACATGCGAACCGAACACCCCGATATATGTATGCATCTCGTCAATGACGATTGTCTCGAGATTTTCAAAGAAGGATTTCCAAATGCTGTGGTGCGGCATGATGCCCGAATGTAGCATATCGGGGTTCGTCAGGATAAAATCGCCCGCCTTGCGTACCATACGCCGCTCTTCTTCAGGCGTATCGCCGTCGAATGTATTGATATTCCAGCTTTGGCCGAGGCTTCTACCATAATCGCGGTAAGACGCCAACTGGTCTTGCGCGAGCGCCTTCGTGGGGAACATAAAGAGATGTTTGCCCTTGGGGTTCTGCATTTTGGCCTGCATAATCGGCAGCAGATAACACAGTGTTTTTCCCGAGGCAGTCGGGGTCGTCACGACGATATCGCGCCCGGCAAGGTAACGTTCGACCGCCTCGCGCTGGTGTGAATAGAGTTTGCTGATTCCCCGTTCTTTGAGTGCGGCGCGAATCTCGGGTGCGATACCCGCGGGGAGTTCGGCGAAGCGGGCGGGCTTTTCCGGTATTTCAATCAGCGCGCGAATATTTTCATTTTCGCTTTGCTTCAGCGAATCGATGTATTGTTCAAGATTCATAGAAAAACTCCGCGCGTGGTTGAACCTTGCTTAGTGCAGTTCTTTAAACTCATACGCGATATGAAACAGCGCGCGGCCCGGCACAACCTGCGGATGCAGGTGCATGCCCAAAACAAAACCCGTCTGTTCCGAAAGAATTTCGGCGCGGCGCTCGCCAAAAAGGTCGGTGATGTGCCCGAGCGGCTGACCGGCCTCAACGCGATCTCCCGGTGAAACCGCCGGCATGAAGAGCCCCGCGCAGGTAGCGCGCTGCCACACGGCTTTGCGGTAATAACCGGGTGCATGCGGCGCGCGGTCTGTGTTGCCGGCATAGTTTCTGATGAGATCCGCCGCGTCTTCTTTACCGATCGTCTCTGTCGATTCGAGAATGCGCACGAGAAGCGTTAGCCCCATCTGCAGTATTTTTTTCTCAAAGCGACCCGTTTCGCCCGCCTCGATGAGAAATACCGGCTTACCGATTTTGCCGGCTTCTTTACGCAGACTGCCCGCGACACCTGAACTGGTGAGTATCACCTGCCCTTCAATGCGCGAAGCCCAGGCGCGCATTGCTTCGTCTTTCATGTTACCGCGCAGATGCGGAAAGTTCCAGCGGTTGTAACTGCCCGAATGCAGATCAAGCACGACGTCGGCCTGCGCGATAAAATGTGTCCAAAGAAAATGCGCCAGCCGGGCCCCCTCGCTGCCGTCCTTGAGGCCCGGGAACATGCGGTTGAGATCGCGCCGGTCGGGCAAATAACGCGAATGGTTGGCATAACCCATAAGGTTGGCGACCGGCACGAGGCAGAGCGACCCCGCAAGATCGATCGGCTCGAGCGCAGCCGCCAGTTCGTGCAGAATACGCACGCCGTTGAGTTCGTCGCCGTGTATCGCCGCAATGATGGTAATCTTGCGTCCCGGCGAACGCCCCTGTTTGATGAGGTAGGGCATCAGCCACGAACGCTGTGAGGCATCTTCTTCAAACGGAATCAGCGACTTATGGAACCCACTGCCGTCAGTTTTGCTGTCAAAAACGCTCATTACGGGCCCCGGATTATGTCTCGTGCGGGTGGCCGCATGGTCGGGCAAGCAATAATTTGCGAAATTAGTTGACCGTCAGGGTAAAAACAAACGTCTTATTCAAAATACAGGGCCACAGGCCCGCGGAGGAATATGAAGAAATTGAAACTTTTGGCAGCATTTGCTGCAGTTTTCGCATTTGCCACCCCGGCATTTTCTATCGTTCAGCTGGGCGTTCAGGGAAATTATACCAGCGACAAATTTTCCAGCGGCACCACTTATTCCGGTGTTGGGTTTGGTTCGTTTGCGCGTTTCACAGTGGGTATTCCACTGTTGATCACTTTTGGCGCAGGTCCATATCTTGACTACGGTTCACTCTCTGGTGGTCCATCGGGCTCTCCCGACACAAAACAATTGCGCGTCGGCGGCGAAGTTGTCGTCTATGCTGATATCATCGGTAATGTATTGGGAGTAACCCCCTATGCGGGTTTCGGTTTCGGCTATGAAGGCAACACCGTAAAAACCACGTATACGGTTTCTGGTACGGCCGCGACTGCGACCTCTGATGCACTTTACTACGGCACGGGCGGCCACACGCTCTTCGGCCTCACCATGAAAGTGCTGCCTCTCGTTTATGTGTTTGCCGAAGGCGGTGTTCAATGGAGTTCACTCTCACCTTCTCTGCCGTCTGAACTGAAAAACGCCGGCGTCACCGCCTCAGACCTCACGACCAGCGGCTGGCGGATGTCTATCGGTGCTATGATTTGGTTGTAAACACCGCCAACAGGGCTTGCGGTTCACGCGCAGCGTGAACGCGAGTTGCAGGCCGGGCACTGCCCGCTCGTGTGCGGTTTCGGTTAGCCGAAACCGCGAAGCCTGCAACTTGCGAGCAAGACGAGGCGGTGTGTAACCGCTGCTTACCAACTACCCTTGCGTCTCTACCTGCATCCAAAAAATCCCGAACCGCGGCTCGTTAAACAACTCGTCGCGCAACTCAAAGACGGAGCTCTGCTCGTTCTACCGACAGATACCGTTTATGCGTTTGTTACCCTCGCACAGAGCAAAAACAGCGTCACACAAATTCAACGTATCAAGAATCTACCCAACAACAAAGCGCTCACACTCTATTGCCGCGACTTCTCGCAGATGAGCAGCTATGTACGCTCACAGGGCAACCAATTGTTCCGCCTAATGAAAGAAATTCTGCCGGGCCCGTACACACTCATTTTCGACGCGGCAAAAAACTTGCCGCACTACGCGGTGACCAAACAAAACACTGTGGGCATCCGCATCATCGAACATCCACTCATTGCAGCATTACTGGAACAATTAGATCTGCCCCTGATCGGCAGCTCGCTAGATATGCCAACCGAAGACATGCAGGATTTTGAAGAGCTCGCCGACCGTTACGAAAACCGCGTGGGTGCCGTGGTCAGCTGCGGTGAAGTGCCCGGCCAGTATTCGACGATTCTCGACGTGCGTGAATGGCCGCCGACGCTGATGCGCGAAGGTTCGGGCACGGTACCCGAAGGTGTTATTCGAGCGACAGAGTAGTTACTCCATCGGCTTGGCGCAAGTTGGCGAAATATATACAGAAACCGTCAGCTCGCGGCGGTCGCCGCTAATCGAAATTTCAGGCCCTGCCTCGCCGGGTTTACATCCCGAAGCTTTCCAGGTGATCGCCGCAAAACCGGGCTGCTCGTCTTTTTTGAAAGCGGGAACTTTTTTTCCCAGAATTTTTTTGCCTTTGTAGACGGCCTGGATTTTTTTCACCAGAGCATACATTTGTTTTTCACCGCTGACACTCTGCGAAAAGAAAACCGTCGAACCCGACTGGTATACCTCGGTGAATCCCGCAGGTATCTGTAGCCATTCGCCGAATGCCTGAACTTTACCCTTGGTAATCGCAAGCTTATTCGTCTGCGCTTCGGCTTCCTGAGCCATGAGCGACGCAGCGTGAATCAGCGAGAAAAATCCTGCAATAATAACTAAACGTTTCATATAGCCATGGGTATACTGCGCACCGGCCTTTCAAGCCGTTTTGTTGCGATGCACCGCGAGAGGTCCTGCAGCCTGACAGGTGGGCATCAGTTCTATGCTGTTAATATTGACGTGCTCAGGTAAATGGATAACCCAATCAACACATTCGGCGATGTCTGCGGGCATGAGCGGCTGCGTGTTTTCATAAACGGCTTGAGCCTTTTGCTCGTCGCCATGAAATCTGACCTGTGAAAACTCACTGCCACCGGCGAGACCCGGAGCAATGTGGGTCACGCGAATCTTATGGCCTGCGAGGTCAGCGCGCAGACCGCGCGAGAACTGCTCGACGAATGCTTTGCTCGCACCGTATACATTGCCACCGGGATAAGCATAATGCCCGGCGACCGACCCCATGTTGATAATATGCCCGCGCCGGCGCTCGACCATGCCTACGACGACCAGTCGCGTCAGATAAGCAAGCGCGGTGCAGTTGGTGTCAATCATCTGCAACCAGTCGGCCCAATCTGTTTTATCGGCGCTTTCGAGCCCCAGCGCCAGGCCCGCATTATTCACCAGTATATCGATGTCGCGAAATTTGGCGGGGAGATTCTGCAGCGCTGATTTAACCGCCGCATTGTCCCGGATGTCGCAGGCGATGGTATGCGCAGGTACGCCAAGTTCCGATGCAAGCTTTTGCAGTCGTTCTGAACGGCGAGCGAGCAGAATGAGTTTCATGCCACGCTCAGCTAACCTGCGCGCAATGGCCGCTCCGAAGCCGCTCGAGGCACCGGTGACAAATGCCGTGCGTGTTATCATACTTTTCAGAGGGTAATAATAATTTTGCCGGGCACGCCCCCCTTCATCAGGGTTTCATAGGCCTCTGCCGCTTTCGCCAGCGAAAACTTTTGGGATATCAGCACTTCTATTTTTTTGTCCACGAGCAGTTTTTCGATCGTCTCGAAGCCTTCTTTTTTGATGCTCAGATTCGCCATCACTACCCGCGGGTTGTGAAACGCAAAACCGAACACAGCTTTGAAAATTTTTGCCCCCCGCGGCAAGGTTGTAACGTAATAACCTCCGGCGCGAATCAGTTTGGCCGCATCCTTCAGTTCGGTTGGCCCATACGCGTCGAAAAAAATATCAAAATCGCGGCCAAACGCCGTAAGCGGTGTATTTGCATAATCACGCGCGTCGTCACTGCCGAGGCGCTTTACGAGCGCTACATTTTTTGCACTGCAGATCGTCGTGACATGCGCACCGAAATTTTTCGCAAGCTGCAGAGCAAAAAGGCCGACGCCACCGCTGGCACCCGTCAGCAAAATGCGTTTACCGGAAAGATTGCCACATTGTCTGAGGCCATTGAGTGCCGTCAAAGCTCCCACCGGAATCGCTGACATCGTTTCAAAACTTAAACCCTGCGGTATGCGGCGAACGACACGCTGGTTGGTCGCGAGCCGTTCAGCATGCGAACCCGGCCCACCAAAAAAGGATGTACTGACGCCATAGACGCGGTCACCCGGAGAAACATGCTTCACCGAACGACCGGTCTCAAGCACGACGCCGGCAAAATCGCTGCCGGGAATGCGCGGAAATTTTCCGAACAAGGGCAGCGGCAGACCTTCGCCCGCGACAATTTTATAATCCACGGGATTTACCGACGCTGCCTTCACTTCAACGAGAACCTGAGATGAACCACACACCGGGTCGGGCATTTCACCCACGCGCAGCACTTCACTGCCGCCGAATTTCTCAAAATAAACTGCTTGCATACATTGCACGCGCGGGGGCACTGCCACCCGGTCAAGTAAAGAGGGATTTCTTATTAGGGGCTGCGCAGCAGGTCGCGCAGCGCGTTACCGGCCGAAACCACGAAAGCGGCGACGGCGGGGTTTGCCCGCTTTTTTCGGTCGCTCGCCAGCCGCTCGCTGCGGCGCAGACTGCGCTGACTGGGGTTTTTGTGCATTCTTCGTTTTGGCCTGTGTTTCGGCCCGAACAGTTTCAGGAATGACGGGGGCGCTCCCTTTATAGTCGAAATCGGCGAGCATTCGCCGCTCGATCGGTTTCCCGAGGGCCTTTTCGATGTCGCGGATGAGCCGCTTGTCGTCTCCGGTGACGAAGGTGTAAGCATCACCGCTTTTAGTCGCGCGCGCGGTGCGGCCAATACGGTGGATATAGGTTTCACCCGTGGCGGGCACGTCATAGTTGATGATGTGTGAGATATCATTCACGTCGATGCCGCGCGCCGCGATATCGGTCGCGACGAGAATCTGGTACTTGCCTGACCGGAAGCCATCGAGTGAGCGGGCACGCTGATTCTGCGACAAGTTACCCTGCAACGCCGCAGTTTTGAATCCTGCTTTGGCAATCTGATCGGCGAGGCGGCTGGCCTTGTGTTTAGTTTTGGTAAAGACCAGAATCGGCCCACTGCCGGTAGTTTTGAGCAGATGCAATAATAAAGAAGTTTTCATCTCCTGTGATACCGGGTAGAGCGCATGATTGATGGTTGCCACCGGCCCGCGTTCGAGCTCCACCTTTTTAGGATCTTTCAATATTTCAAAACTCAGCTTACGGATTTCATCGGGCATCGTGGCGGAAAACAGCATAGTCTGCCGTTCTTTGGAAAGTGCGGCGACAATCTTGCGTATGCCGGGCAGAAAGCCCATATCGAACATCTGGTCTGCCTCATCGAGTACCAGCGTTTCGACATGCCCCAGATCGATGCTTTTGCGATCCATGTGATCGATCAGCCTGCCAGGGCAAGCCACAACAATATCCACGCCGCGCCGTAGTTCACTCAGTTGGCGGTTCATGCTCGCACCGCCATAGATCGTCGTCGAACGCAGGTTCAACGCTTTGCCGAGACTGAGAATGACTTCATGAATCTGCTCGGCGAGTTCGCGCGTCGGCGCGACAATCAACGCACGCACTTTCCGTGTGCCGGGATGCACAGGGTTGCTGCGCGGCGGTGCGCTCAGGCGCTGCAATAGTGGCAGGCAAAATGCGGCAGTCTTGCCCGTGCCGGTTTGCGCGAGACCGAGTATATCATTGCCCGCGAGTGCGAGGGGAATTGCTGCGCGCTGAATCGGCGTCGGCTCAGAGAAGCCCGCGGTCGCAATATTGTGAAACAGCGCAGGTGAAAAAGCGAAATCGGAAAAACCGGACATCTGCCTAAGACTGTTCTTGAGTCATACCGTACAGCATAACGAACAAGACGAGTGCCAAAAAAGTTACAGTGCATGCCCGGCCGCCGCATCCGTAATAATACTTAGACATCACACAGATAATTTATTAACGCGGCGACATTAACTGCGGAAACGACCATCAGCAGCATGAAGAGTCACGAAGACCAACAGGGTGGCGATGCAGGCAAAGTGCGCAAGATCATCGATCACGCACAATTGCACCAAATAACAGAAAAATTATTCGCGCGGTTTCCGATTCACATTGTCGAAAACAACCAGAAGAATACAGCTCGTGCGGTTGCGTATGCGCATCCGCACCTCGAGGTGATGCACCAGATGCCAGCTGCACCGTCGCGCACCCTGTTGTTGGTCAAAGACGACAATTCGATGATGCTCGAATGCACAGTCGTCTCGCGTACAGAACGCGGCAGCGAGATTCTCAAGCCCTTAAGATTGTTTCTAGGCAAAAGAGGTATTCGCCACGAAAATCGCGTTGCCGTAAGCTCGGGCGACCTCGCCGGACAGGTTCGCAATGTTATCCCCCACCCCGAATTCTATAAGGCCAATGCGGCCAGCAATGCGTCGCGCGATTCGTTGTTTGCACAATATATCTCAGCATTGCGCGAGCTAATTCCCGAGACCACTGTAAAAATCGAATTGCAACGCCATAACCGCCTGACCGTACGCATGAAAAAGCTGCAGGATTTTAACCTGCCAGTATTCGCCCCTCGCATGGGCGAACAGAGGCAGGGCGACGACCTGAAACTGATGGCAATGCCTTATAGTGAATATGAACAGGTTATGCGCTCCGATGCCCTGCCGGGGGATTATCTCGGCGAAATCTGCGAACCACTGCGTTACCGCGGCGCTCTGCTAATCGGTTATGTGCAGGTACTCAGCAGCCGCGCGCCGCTCAACATCAGCCAATACCACTCGGTGCGCCAGCTCGTGCGCAGGCTCGAGAAACATCTCGATGAGAAACGGGCTTTTCCTGAAAACCCGGTTACGGGCAAGATTATTGACATTAGCCACGGCGGTATGGGCTTCATTTACACCGGCCAACGGACGATGCTTTCTGCCGCAGGCATAGGAGATAAAATCGTTTTTGATGCACATTTTACCGCCGAGAACACGGCGACGATCAGCGGCAAAATTATGAATATGACTTCACTCGAAAACGGGCGCCGCTACGGTATTGAATTCGAAAATGTATCTGAAGCAGCGGAAGCGGCGTTGAAGATTCTGCTTGACTAAGCCGACACATTCATGCGGCTTTTTGCCGACAAAGCGCTGTGTCGTTTCTTCTCACGCCGTGAAAGCCAAGCAGTCATGAAAATAAGCGCAAAAATAATGCAGCAAACCTCACCGATTACTGCCATCAAACCAAATGAAGCCATCGCTTGATTGTGTGTCCACAACATCGTGCCATAGCCGATGATAGTCGTCCACGAACACAGGACTACTGCACTACCAGTATGCTCAATGGCACTGCGCACCGAATTTTTTCCATCGGCCACATAACGATAATAGATATTGATGGCGTAATCGACACCGATGCCAATGGTGATCGGCACCGTAATAAAATTGAAAAAATTCAGCTTGATCTGCGTTAGCATAATGGTTCCAATAAAGGCAGTAAGGCCTAAAGAGAGAAATACAAACACAACGGCAAAATCGTAGCCATTGCGAAACCCTGCAAAAATCAGCAGCGCCACTGATAGAAAACAGATGAGAAACACGAGTGGACCTTCGCGGGAAATATTGCGGATGATATCGACAAAAATCAGCGAATCACCGGCAAACAGATGGGTTCCAGCCCTGAGTTCACCATCGGGAGATAATTTGAGGTTCGCATCAATTTCACCGGCAATGCGTATCAGATCTCGCAGATCAGACAGGTTCGCCGCAGGGCTCGCGGTAACCATCAACACACGCCC
>JAEUSA010000247.1 GCA_016788945.1 Leptospiraceae bacterium | reverse complement strand
ATGGAGAAAAATGAACGCGAAATAGATCGTTCGATTATTGCTCTCGAGAGATCCTTTGCGTTTCGCCAGAAACTCGACACGATGCTCGCGCATGACTTGCGTGGACCTTTCCACGGGTTAGTCGGGTTGAGTAAAGTTATTGCTTCGCCGAACACCCCAGAAAAAGACATGCGCTCGTACGCTATTCTTTTAGAGCGCGAGACAGGTAAGTTTCTCGATCTGCTGAATGATTTATTGCGTTGGACTCAGCGGCAAATTTCTGAACGCAACGTCGAACACCAGCAATTCACGCCTGCCGAAATATTCCAATATCTCGAAAGGTATTTCAGGGCCGATATTCTCGGTAAGTCGCTGACCTTTCGTTATGAAATTATGGAAAATTTTCGCATTCATGGTGACTGGCAGCTCAGCACGGCAATCATGCGCAATTTTCTTTCGAACGCCGTGAAATTTTCATCGCCCGGCGCCGATATTGCCTTTCGCGCGGTCAAAACCGGAAACAAGGCAATTCTCGCGATCGCCGACGAGGGAGCTGACGACCTTGAGGGTCTTTTTTTCAATGCATCGGCCGCTGAAGAAAATGTTCCGGCCCCCATTAAGCAGGGTGAGAAGGGTTTCGGTATGGGGTTGCAGCTCTGCCGTGATTTTGCCCGGCGCCTCAATGGAAAAATATCTGTGGTGAGCGGCATCGGGCAGGGCACCGAGCTTTGGTTTATCACACCGCTCGACCAACGGGGTGACAAGGCTAAATAATTTGTTTATATCCAGCCGTGTTGTTTGGCGAGTATGACGGCTTCGACGGAGGTGTTTGCGGCGAGTATGTTTTTGATATTGCGCTTGTGGTAATTTACTGTGACATCCTGCACTCCGAGTGCAATCGCGATGTCATGGTTTTTCATTCCCGATGCCATCAGGCGCAGTATATCGAGCTGTGCCTCGGAAAAAGGGGCGCTGCGGCCCGCGGGCGTTGCGGTCTGTTCAGGAAAAATTTTCGTACCCGCTAATATCGCAAGAATCTGGTTTTTGACGGTTTCAAAGTGCGTTGATTTTAGCAGATATCCGCGAAATCCTAATTGTCGGCAGCGCTCGACAAGGTCAGTGCCTTCGTCCGCAGAATAGGCGATATAAATTTCGTCCGGATGTTGGCGCAGAATGATGCGGAAATCCCGCTCGATAGCAAACCGCGGCATGTGCATATCGAGTAATATCGCATCAGGTCGGTGTTTTTCAATCAGTAGATTGATTTTGCGAAAATCCGGGCACTCGATGATTGTCGCAAACCGCTCGGTTTCGAGAAGAGCCTTGATGCCCAAGTGAACCACAGGGTGGTCGTCCACAACCAATATACGGTGCGGCATATCGATGGCGCCAAGCCTGCCGTTTTTCATCTGCTTGTCAAGACTATACTTTTGTATAGGGCGTTGGCATAAATGTATTCTCCTCCGGTAAGCGCAAGATTCGTATAGCATATGCGTCGATCAGTTGTACCGACACCCGAGCGGTTCACCCGTTTTTTGCCGGTCATTGTCACTGTGCTGTGGGGTATGTTTGTATTTGCGTCGATTTATATGTTGAATCGCTATGAATCGACACCGGGAGATCCGGGTACACCTGTAAACGAGTGGCCGCAAAAGTTGCCCATAGTACGCCAAGCCGGCAAGATGACGCTCATCACTGTCGTGCATCCGCGCTGCACGTGTTCGAAAGCAAGTTTCACCGAGCTGACGAGGGCGATCGTGGCAGCTCCACGTAGCGCCGACATTCATATCGTGTTCTATTACCCCCCCGCACATGCTTCCCGAATCGGGTGATGCGGAGTTGGTGGCTATGGCCAAAGCCACGCCGGGGATCAAAGTATGGTTCGACCATGATGGTAGCATGGTGAATTCGTTGGGGGTTCGAACTTCTTTTGATGTGTTTCTGTTTGATGTTACCGGCAAAATACTCTTTCGCGGTGGTGTGACGAGTGGTCGCGGTGTCTATGGTGAAAATCCCAGCAGCGCAGCGCTCGTGGCTTATCTGCGCGGCGAAAAGGCCAAGCCGAACCATCCGGTGTTTGGTTGCCCGCTGAGAGAAAATACGAAAAACCTCAAGCCGGGCGTATAAACAGCGGGCTCAGCACGCCATGTTACAGTTTTCTCTAGTTTTCGAATATTTTGCGCTCGCCCGTGTATTGCGAGACACATGATTTCAGAATGCGCTTTTTGGTCTGCCACCGAACATTATACTCTGAACGATTGCTGCGGATCAGTTAATGGCGTCTTTTTTCCGGTTTTTTAATAATCTGGGCGCAGTCGAGACTGACTCGCCGGCGTTGCGATTGCAGAAGCGATTTCTTGTCTACTTGGGCCTAGCGATGAGTATCGGCGGTCTTATCTGGGGCACGCTAAGCGTATATTTCCAACTGTATGTACCCGCGATAATTCCGTATGGTTATACGTGCCTGACCGCAATTAATTTTATTTTTTTCGGGATTTTCCGGAATTTTCGTGCAGTCCGTTTCGTACAGGTGCTGATCAGTCTACTGCTGCCGTTCATGTTTCAATATGCGCTGGGTAGTTTTGCCGCTACCGGTGCGATTATGCTCTGGGCGCTGATCTCGCTCGTCGGGGCCTTCACTTTCGAATCTCTGCGCAATACTCTCTATTGGCTTGCTCTCTATGTGATTCTGACTTTGCTCATCGGCTTTGCCGATTCGAACAATCTCGGCCTCTTAAAAGTGCCCGCGGAACTGAGCACTGTCTTCTTTGTGCTGAATATTTCCGTCATATCGAGCATCGTCGCGGGCTTATCGTACTACTTTCTCAAAAGCCGTGGCCAGATACTTGAAGAACTGGCTGAAGCCAAGCGTGAGACAGACGTCGTCATGTCTTCGGTCGATGAAGGATTGTTCTTATTGCGGCTGGTGGGCGATCGCTATATGGTGGGATCGCAGCAATCAGACGCCGTCAGCAGAATTTTTGGTATTGAAAAGCTGCCGAACACAGATTTCGCCACGGCAATGACTCCTTTTTTCAACGAAAGCAAACAAAAGGAAATCATCAATTTTCTTGAACTGTTGAGATCCAACAAAGTGAAAGGCGAGATGCTGTCGGCGTTGAATCCTCTCGATGGGGTCGCCATTTCTCCCAAAGGAACATCGGAGCCACGTTATGTCAAGTTTGGCTTCTCTGCAGTCAGGGTCGGTCAACCCGATGAATATCTCGCCCGCGTCACCGACATCACACAGGCTAAACTGCTTCAAGAACAACTGGAAGAGACAGAGCGTAAGAATCAGGAAAACACGCAGATGATTCTTTCTGTTCTTCAGGTGGGGCCGGCGATGTTGAACGATTTTCTCGCTGGTGTCGATGAGGAACTCGCCATAATGTCCGGCATTCTGCAGAATGACAAATCGCCCGAAGAGGTGAAGCAGCGCATAGAAGATCTTTATCGGTCGGTTCACTCGATCAAGGGCAATGCCTCGTTACTGGATCTGAAGCTGCTCGTGAACATTACGCACGAGCTTGAAGAAAAAATTATCCGCATTCGCGCGCAAGAACGGACCGAGTGGAATGACTTCTTGCCTGTCGCCATCGATGTTTCCCGCCTTGAAACCGCGCTCGATAGCGTCAGGGGACTCTTAACCCGGCTGCGAGATTTTCATGCAACATCGGATAATTCAGGCCCCTCTGCTATGGCAGCGATTCCCCAAGCTCTTGAAGAGATGGTTAGACGAATTTCTGCTCAATACGGAAAGAAAGTGGCGATGGATTTTTCAGCATTCGAAGCCTCCGTTCTGCCAGACCATAAGGCAAGCATTCTGCGCGACATACTCGTGCAAATCACCCGCAATGCCGTAGTGCACGGCCTCGAGGCTCCCGATGTTCGCAGAGGGGTCGGTAAACCCGAAACGGGCACAATATCCCTTTCGCTCAAAGACAATGACGGTCGCATACAAATCGTGATCAAAGATGACGGCGCTTCTTTTAATTTCGACGCGATACGCAAGATTGCCGAATCAAAGCGCAATGTCGATACCGCAACCGCGAGCGGCTGGACTAATAAAGATCTCATCAAATTCCTGTTTGAACCCGGCTTTTCGACCGCCGAAAGCGCCGATGCAAACGCCGGGCGTGGTATGGGGCTGGATATCATACGCCAGCGCATTAAGCGCATTGGCGGGGACTTGCGGATTTCTTACGGAGCGGGA
>JAEUSA010000233.1 GCA_016788945.1 Leptospiraceae bacterium | reverse complement strand
TTTTTGAGGTCGGTCATATTCCGCTCAATACCGGGCGACGCTGCGGCTGCGGACACATCGGTTGCCTTGAAACCGTGGCGTCAGCAACTGGTATCAGCCACTCGTACGAAAATGCGACACGCCAGCGCCTGAGCGCCGCGGAAATTGCCAAACGCGCCGCTGCCGGCGATAGCGAAGCGAGGCGCGCGTACGAAATGGCTGCGGCGTGTTTAGGCCTCGCGGCGGCGACGATTACGCAGCTGATGAACATCACGGCGTTTGTTTTCACCGGCGGCGTTGCGGCCGCAGAACCTCTGTTAGCGGCCGAAGTGAAAAGGGTTTATCTCGAACACACATTTACGCTTTTTCATGCAAGCGCTAAACTCATCTTTACGCAAGGTGACGAAGACGCGGGAATTTTAGGCGCTGCGGCGCTGTTCTTGGAATAATCTATGCACCAACGCACTGCTCGTTACACCTTATTACTCTCTGTTGCCTATTTCATGCTATCAGCACGCCCGGCAAATTCTCTAAAAGCACTGTCGGAGAACATACGCTGCGAAGTGCATTTTTTTGAGGCACACTTTAATTATCCCCCAGGGTATAACAAGGCGCGCGACACCTGGCTGATGAGCGAAGACATGCATAAGGCATTCACCCGTGCGCCATTGTCGTCGTATGCCTACTTTAAGAAAATGCTCAGCGAAACTTGGCGTCTAACCATGCTAAAACCTTTGCGGCTGACCTATCCATTCTTGCAACGCTTCGAGCTGACCTACCTCGAAGCGCGTCTGACAGGCTTGGGGCAAACTCTCTATCGTTTCGAACACAAAATCAACCATCGCAAGAGCGTAGAGTTTTCGCTCGACGCGCTTGAGCCAACGGGAATTTTTATCCAGCACGCTGTCACGCATGACCAGTATCTGCATATGACGTGCACGGCTGAATAATGTCGCAAAAACATAAAATCTCCGCCCCGACCACACCCGATCTTCTGCAATGGTCTGTACCGCGGCTTATCGGCGCGGGTTATGGCTTGTTCTCGCGCAAGGCGGCGAACCCGCGCTGGCCCGAATTCATCATCACGGCCTTCGTACTAAAAAAATACCGCGAGAAAAGTTCGTTCTGGTTCATGGTGTGGCATGCATCACGCGGTATGCGCAAACACGAAGTTGCGGCGGGCGAGGCGAAAGCGATGCTCGCGCGGCTGATCGGCTCGCGGCCACGGGATATTTTCCAATTGTCAGGCATTTATCGCGGGCTCATGCAAGAACGCGGCCCCGCCGTCGCCACCGCGGCGATTGTCGAGATCATCCGTATCAATAACCAGAAAAGAACAGAAAAACTCGCATGGTACAGACCGGCACGTAAGAAGACGGTCGCAACCGCAAAAGCGAAGCCGAAGCAGAAACGCCATAAATCCCACCCGCACAAAAAGCGTACATAACAGGAGTTAACATGAAAGCAATACCATTTCAGCGCGCATCGGATTCACTCGCTCTCAAAATCGAAGACTGGCCAGAACCGAAACCTGCCCCCAATGAAATTCTGATCGAGGTCAAAGCGTTTGGTCTCAATTTCGCCGACATCGTCGCGCGCAAGGGCCAGTACAACGATGCACCCAAATTTCCGTTTGTGCCCGGTTACGAAGTTTCGGGAATTGTACGCCAGATTGGTGCAGAAGTCAAGAATTTCAAAATCGGCGACGAAGTGCTTGCGCTGACTCTGTTCAACGGCTATGCTGAATTGGCCGTCGCCGACGAACGCGCCGCCGTGAAGAAACCCGCGACACTGACTTTTGCCGATGCAGCGTCGATTCCCGTAAATTTTCTTACTGCCTACCATTCGCTGTTTGAAACCGGCTCGCTGATGAAAGACGCCAAGGTCCTTATCCATGCCGGCGCGGGCGGGGTAGGGCTCGCGGCGATCCAGATGGCGAAGAATCACGGCTGCACGATTTTTGCGACTGCAGGCTCTGAAAAGAAACTTGAACTGCTCAGCGAATACGGGGTGGATTATCCGATTAATTACCAGACAACGGATTTTGAACGTGAGGTGATACGCCTCGCGGGCGGCAAAAATATCGATGTCGTACTCGATTCCGTCGGCGGTTCTTATTTTAAGAAGGATCTCAATCTGTTGCGACCACACGGCCGCGTGGTCGGTTTTGGTGCCGCAGCATTGACCGAACGCAACATTTTCGCGTTGCCGAGCATTCTGCCGCAGGTAATCAGTATGGTCACACTCTCGATGATCGATCTGATGCTCAACAGCAAGGGTTTCTATGGTGTTAACATGCTGCGCGTCGCGAAAGATAATCCCGAGTTACTCAACTATGAAATGAAAGCGATTATGGATATGTTTGCTGCGAAAAAGCTCAAAACCGTCATTTCGCGGCAATTATCTTGGAAACAGATCGGCGATGCGCACCACATGCTCGAAAGCCGCTCGTCGACCGGCAAAATCGTGCTGATGGTCGATTAGCAGGTTATTTTTTTCCGAGCGGCAAGACGCCCTGCCAGCCGAGCGGTGCGCCATTACGGCCGAGTTTTTCTGACCGTTTTGCCATCGCTGCGGCGACCGGATCTATAAGATCAGCTTCCTGAATTTTGTCAAACAGGTCTTTGGCTTCATCGAAGCGCCCCTGCTGATAAAGAGTAAAAGCCTGCTCGTATTGCGCGCGCGAATGTTCCTTGAAGAAGATGATCCGCTCTTTTTCTGAACTGAAATCTTCGTACACCGTCACCGGTTGTTTGCGTCCTTTGACCCGTACGGTATCAATTTTGCGCGTGCGACTCTGCATTTCGGCGGGCAAATTATCATACACGTCGCCCGAGATCAGCATCGTGCTGCCATAGAGCGTGGTGAGCATTTCGAGACGAGAGGCAAGATTGACCGCATCGCCGATCACCGTGGTATCGAGGCGGTGCCTGCTGCCGAGCGTGCCCATGACCAACGAACCGCAATGCACGCCGATGCCGATGCGTATTTCACCATAGGCTCGGGTATGCCGGTTGAGCTGTTTTAAGCTCTCAATCATCTGCCGGCCGGCGTTGACTGCCTGCGTGGCACCGTGCATCAAATTGTTATCGCTCGAACCGAACAGCGCAAGCAGGCCGTCGCCGATATACTTGTCGACGAAACCGCCATTGGCGCTGATACAGTGCTCCATTTTACGCATGAACACATTGAGAAAGACGAGGCTCTCTGCAGGCGTCAGTTTTTCAGCGATGCCGGTGAAGTTACGGATATCGAGAAAAAGAATACCCATCTGGCGCTGCGCCGTGTCGCCGCGGCGGATTTCGAGAGCCGTCGATTTGCCGAGGTTTTCAAGAAACTGCGACGGTACGAAGCGCGAAAATGAATTGCGCTCTACCGATAGCTGGCGGTTCAGCCTGTCGGTTTCATTGTGTATGCTGATGAAACGGTTCG
>JAEUSA010000208.1 GCA_016788945.1 Leptospiraceae bacterium | reverse complement strand
ATCCATGCCGTATTTCTCGCGGTATCCCTCAAGCTGACCCGGTGCAATGATCGGCAAACCAGGTAATGTCGCCATTATCACAATCGCACCGATATACTTATCATCGTTGGGGAAATGCGCCGCAGCCGCCTCTTCATCGGGCGTGCTCAGATAATTGGCAAACCTCGCGAGGGTATCGGCATCGTGACTACGAAAATCGCGCAGCGTACTTTCAAACTCCTGATTTTTTTCGTCGCGCAGTGAATGCATAAATGCGCTATTATACACGCGGTTGAGGCCCAAACTGCGGACAAAATACATTTCTGTCATCCAGAACGCTTCAGCCACCAACAGCGTTCCCGGCCTGCGCTCGCGGAATGCATTAACGAGTTCGGTCCAGAATTCGCGCGGCATGCGTGCATCAAATTCATGCCCCGGCAGAGAATAGACAGACCTGCTGGCAATAGCCGGCGCCTCGTCGGCACGCGGAAACCACAACCGGCGGTAATGATCGCGCGTCAGCGTCATCGCGGCGTCGAAGCGAATAATATCAAAATCAGCCGACAGGGCGAGCGCAGTGTCGATGATCGCCTGCCTGACATCGGCTAGTGTGTGGTCGAGTTGCGCGGTATCATTCCACGGTAACCCGGTGCCGTCGTTACCATGATAAATATAGCGGCGGCGTCCGTCGCGATCGCAAGCGAAAACCACTGCTGCGTCGGATTTCTCGTAGTAATGATCTTCAATGCGTATTTCGATACCCTGCACGCCGGACAGATTCTCTCCGTTAAACGTGTAACCCGGAAACGGATTCACCTCGCTCTGCATGAACCATTCCGGATGTTCGCGCATCCATTTAGAATCGATGCCGGTATGGTTCGGCACCATATCGCAACCGAGCCTGATACCATACCTTGCGCACAGGTCGCGGAAACTGCGCAGCGCAGCATGGCCGCCCCATTCGTCGGCAACAGCGTAGTCGAAAACCGAGTACGCCGAAGAGTAATTTTTACCACCGGTAAGCTGCTTAATGCGCGCCGAAGCAGCGCTGCGCTGCCAAAGCCCCACAAGCCAAATACCACCGATTCCGAAAGAGGCAATCGAGGCGATTTCTTCTTCGGGTATTTCGTCGAGTCTGCCTATATGGCGGTGATGCCGGCGACTCAAGTCTGCGAGCCATACCGGAACAATCTTCGCCAACAGCACCAGCTCGCGCATCCAGGGTTCATCCTGACTGCGGCTGATAGCACCACCCGGCACAGTGAACTGGCGATACGCAGGTGTCCCCCCCATAGAAAAAAACTTCGCGCCGCGGTCATAGGCAATTACCCGACGCAGAAGCTCTCTTTCGTCGGCTTCGAGTACAGCAGGCATGTGCAGAATCAGCGCCTCAAGCTGATCATCAATGGATGCCGCATGGTCGGTCAAAAGCCTCAGCAGGCGTTGCCCCGCCGGCGTAGTCTCAAGAAAATTCAGGCGTGCAATTTTTTCGCTGCCGGCAAAGCACGCAGACAGCGAAGATAAAGCCGGGTTCATGGCGCTGAGCCATAAGAGCCCTGCCAGCGATAGGCTGATATCTTCTTCGGCGACGGCTAAAAACCGCGCTGTGTCCTTCTGCGTCTCTTCAGGCAACGCAACCGTAAAATATGTGCGTAACAATATGCGGTGCAGAATTTCGCTCAGCCAAGCAGCCTTGCTGACGAATATTTCGTCGCACTGCAGACCAAGCACACTGCGCAATCGGGTGGCTTCCGCAAAACTGCGTAGTACAATGCGTCCGCAATAGAAATCCGCTTCACCGCCGAGTCGCCGCTGAACGGTCGCGGCACAGGGAAAACCGGTGACAGGAAAGATCATTTAATGATCTGCCAGATTTCCCTTGCGTACTGCTCAACGGTTCTGTCGGCAGAAAACTTGCCCGAGCAGGCGGTGTTGGCGATACCTTTCGCGATCCACTCTGCCTGATTGTCGTAATCAGAGATTATCTGCTCCTGCACCTGCATATAACTGTCAAAATCTGCTAAATGGAAATAACCGTCGCCTTGGAAAGTCAGGGCATCGACAAACTCGCGAAAATCGCCATGCAGAATTTCGAAAAAGTTCAGTATCTCGGCAATGTCGCTGCGCCGGGCCAGTTCGACCGGGTTATAACCCGCGCGGTGCAAGGCGCGCAACTCTTCGACCTTCTTGCCAAAAATATAGATATTGTCCGGACCGACTTCTTCACCAATTTCAATGTTGGCGCCGTCGAGCGTGCCGAATGTAACCACACCGTTCAGCATGAATTTCATATTGCCAGTTCCCGAGGCTTCGGTGCCCGCCGTACTGATCTGCTCTGACAGGTCAGACGCGGGATAAATACGTTCGGCCAGTGACACGGAAAAATTAGGCAAGAACACAAGCTGAACCCGTTTTTTGATTAGGGGATTTTTTTCGATATAGGCTGAAAGAGCGTGCGCAAGGCGGATCATCAGCTTGGCACGTTGATAGCCCGGTGCTGCCTTGCCGGCAAAAATGAACGTACGGTGTCTCTCATGTTTATAGGTGCCGGCAAGTATATCGAGGCAAATGCGCGCAATACGCAGTAAATTCAACAACTGCCGTTTGTATTCGTGAATGCGCTTCACATGCACATCGAAGAATGATTCGGAGGGCAGCGTGATATGATTTCTCTCTTGAATAATCTCGTACAACAATCCTTTGTTTTTGTCACGCACCTGCTGCCATTTATCACGAAACAGCGAATCAGAACGAAACGGCATCAGCTCTTTGAGCAGACTGTGGTCGCGATGCCATTTGTCGCCGATCGCTTCATTGATCAGCGCGGTCAGCGGCGGGTTGGCCGCAACCAGCCAGCGGCGAAATGCGATGCCATTGGTTTTATTCGAAAATTTTTGCGGCCAAAGCCGCGCATATTCAGGAAAAAGGTTCGTTTTGACGAGGTCGCTGTGCAGGGCTGAAACACCGTTGACCGCAGATGATCCGACAACAGAAAGCGCCGCCATGCGTATACGTTTCGGGTGGCCCTCTTCGATTATCGAAGCACGCTGAATTTCTTCTTCAGAAAAGCCGCGGTCACGCAAATCTTTAAGGAAGAGAAAATTGATATCGTAAATGATTTCCAGATGCCGGGGCAGAAGTTTTCCGAACAAGTCAAGATTCCATTTCTCCAGCGCCTCGGGCATAATCGTATGGTTGGTATACCCCATACACCGCCGCGTGAGCTCAAGCGCCTGCGACCACGGTACACCCTCGCGGTCGACGAGCAGCCGCTGTAATTCGGCGATAGCGACGGCCGGGTGCGTATCGTTTAACTGAAAAAACAGATAATCGGGCAGTTTGGAAAAATCGGATTCCTTACGTTTGAAATTGGCGAGCGCATCTTGAATAGTGGCGCTGGCGAGAAAATACTCCTGCTTGAGCCTGAGCTCCAACCCCTTCAAGTTAGAGTCATTCGGATAAAGCACCTTAGAAATGGATTCGGAGTTCACCTGCTCGGCCATCGCTTTGATGTAATCGCCGTGCTGAAAATAATCGAGACGGAAATCTGCGCTATGTTCTGCCCACCACAACCTGAGCAGGGTTATGCCCTCAGAACCTTCACCGGGAATTAGCATATCGCGCGCGCGCGCGATAATGGTCTCTCCGTCGTGCCAGTATGTCTTGTCGACTTCGCGGTGCACGTGACCGTAAAACCTAATTTCGTAACGCTTATCGTGGCGGTCAATCAGCCACGGATAGTTGCCCGCGAGCCACACGTCAGGCGACTCTTGCTGCGCGCCGTCGACGAACGATTGCTTGAAGAGCCCGAATTCATAACATAACCCGGCGCCAAAACAGGGTAAATCGAGGCTCGCCATGCTATCGAGAAAACAGGCAGCGAGCCTACCCAAGCCGCCGTTACCGAGTGCCGCATCGGGCTCAAGATTGAGCAGATCTTCAAGGCGATAACCGTGCTCTTCCAGCATCTCTGAGGCCTCACGGCGCAGGTTCATATTCACGAGTGCCATATTGAGCATCTTGCCCATAAGAAATTCCATTGAAAGATAATAGACGCGTTTTTTCGGGCGAATTCTGCGCCGCTTGGCAATCAAGCGGTGCATCATCAGATCGCGCAACGACAAGGATAATGAAATGTAAGCGTCAGTCGGTGTCAGTTCATCGAGACTGCGGCCGAGGGAATAATTCAAGTGCCGCTGAAAGCCATTTTTGAGTTCTGTTTTCAGGTCTGACGATAGTCTTATCACGGCCCATGCTACAAAGCGGATTGACCTCCGCCACTATTTTTGAACACAACTGCTGCCGCTACCGGCCGGTGCGTTGTGTGGATTAACAAAGCAGAATTAGTGCTCCGCCGCTTCGCGGCGGGGCACTAATTCTGCCTTAATCCCAGACGCATCCGATGACTTACGGCCCCGTAGCAACCTATAAAAAGCGCTGAAGAGAATAAATACTCCAAGACCGGCTAAAATCGGATAATAATCTGCTCCACTCAATGGCCGCGTATGCAGATATAAGTTGAAGAACGGCACATAGACGATTAGCAGCATCGCAATAATAGAAAGGATTATTCCTATGAACAAATAAGGGTTCGAAATCAATTCGGGACCAAGCAGCTTGCCGCTGCCGCGCAAAAAGAATATGCCAATGAATTGCGTGAGCACGATCATGACGAACGTCGCGGAAAGCCCTGTTTCCCAAGCACCCTCGACACCCGTGTGCGCCGAAAAAACGAAAATAAACACCGCGGCCGAAAGCAAACCGCGAACGACCCCGGTAGCCGCAACGGTCACAATGCGCTCGCGATCGAGCAGTGCGCCTTTTTTGCGCGGCGCGAGTTGCATCACACCCGGCATCGCCGGGTCATACGTCAGCATCAGCAGAGGCAGCATTTCGCCGACCAGGTCGACGAGCAAAATCTGTATCGGTAGAATGATGGGCGGTATGCCAAACGGAATCAACGCAAAACCCGCAAGAACG
>JAEUSA010000174.1 GCA_016788945.1 Leptospiraceae bacterium | reverse complement strand
ACTGATCTATTTGAACTGGAAAGCCTTTATCATTCTCGTTTTTATTCCGCACCATTACGGTGTTTGGGGTATCGTCAGCGTTAACTACTGGCAACATGACGGCTGCGACATGAATCACCCCTATAATCATACACGCAACTTCACCGGCAAGGTGCTGAATTGGTTTGCCTTTAACAACGGGTTCCACGGCATGCACCATGAACGCGCCAGCCTGCACTGGAGCCTGTTACCCGAGTGGCACGCGAAGAATATCGCGCCGAATGTACACCCGGCTCTCATCCAGACGAATTTGTTCACCTACCTGTGGCGCAGCACCATCTACCCCGGCAAACGCATGACGTATGACGGTAAACCTATCCCGGTACCACCGCGCTCAAAAGACGCGGACTGGATTTCTGAACTCAAGGTTGACGCACATCTTGCTGAATTAGGAGCTGAAGGCTGATGGCGGCACCGGCAGCAGCAAATAACCAGAAGAAGATTTCGTATCGGGCCAAAGAGGTCACGAAGTGCCCTGTCTGCGGCACCACGCATTTCAAAGAAGAACTTCTTTCGGGCAGCGGACGCCTGATCGCCGGTAAACTCACGCAAGAATTGCAGCGTCTTTATGAAGACAACAAGAAATGGGGAAAAATCAATCCGCTGGTTTACCACGTGCAAGTCTGCCCGAAATGCCTCTACGCTGCCTTCCCAAAAGATTTCACCACCCTGTTGTCTGAAGAAATCCTCGCCCTCAAGAACACCACCTCACATCGCCAAAAAGTCGTAGAAACTTTTTTCGGTAAATATGACATGGGGGATAACCGCAATATCGTACACGGCGCGATCAGTTACATGCTCGCCGTGGACTGTTATCATCTGCGCGGCAACCAGATTGCGCCCACGCCGAAAAAAGCCGTTGCGGCAATGCGCTCGGCATGGCTGCTCGACGACCTCTATAAAGAGGCAAACTACCGACCGTATGACAAGCTGCGCGATTTTTATTATGTCGAAGCCGCGCGTTATTACAAGCGCGTATTGGATACGATGACTTCGGGTGTCGAACCGATGGAAGAAGCGGCGTATGTTCTCGGACCCTCACTCGATTTTAACTGGGCTTTCGACGGCGTAATCTACCTTAATTCATACCTGACGCGTAAATTCATCGACCAGATGGCGACGAATCCGAAAGATAAGTATACGATCATGGGTGCTTCGCGCCAATACCTATCGAAACTGTACGGTAGTGGCAAGTCTTCAAAGAGCCGGCCGTCGGTGATTATCGATATGGCAAAAGAGCTCTACGACGAAATGGGCAAAATGATGGAAAAATTCCGCATCGAGTATGATCCGGTTTTTGCCGAGCAGAAGGCGAAAGAAGCCGCCGAAGCGCAGGCGCTACTCGCACAGTCTCAGGGTAAACCCTGAGAGCTGATCGTAACGTCTTAGAAAATTTTTTCTACTCCGCAAGCGCGCTTAGCGCCCGGCGTATTGAGCAAAACCAGCATCAACACAGGAAAAATTGCCATAATGACGGCATAAATGATTGTTGAACTATACCCCATGCTCCCCACCAACGCAGGCAGGGCATCAATCGCGGGTGCATCTTTACCCATCAGCGGTTTTACCTGGTGGGTGAGCGTTTTGAAAAATTTCGTCAGCAGCGGATGAATATAGATGGCGAAAATCCATACCTCAACAACAAGATAGGCAAGCGCTGCCATCGCCCACCAGATTGCGAGGCGCACACCCTGCGCTGAATAGCGCATCAGTTGTGTGCCGGCGTATATGCCATAGGCCGAGATCGCAGCGGTGGCCAGCTTTTCAAGCCCCTGTACGCGGTAGACACCGCGCAACTGCGCGAACAGTTGTTCGAGGTTTATACCCGATTTTTTGATTTCAGGTGTCGAATCGGCAATTGCCGGTAAAATGTTCATAAAGGCATCACCAAATAAGGCTCCAATCGCGCCTAAAACAGAGCCAAGCGTATAGATTGAAGCAAAAACAATAAGAAGAACCCCCATCACTTTGGGGATTCCCGAACGGGGTTGGGTGGGTAAGGCGGCATCCATAGGCTTGCGAAATGGAGGTCAGACGCCCCTTCAAGTCCTTTATATTTCTGCGCCCGCACCCCACACAAATAATACTGCTGAATTTTACTTCAAGGTATTATGTAGCATACCGAAAATAGAGTGTACCAATATGGACAAAGGCTATGTAATCGGGTTCTTCGTGGCGATGGGCGTTCTCGTGCTCGGGGTTGAGTCGTCGGGTGTCGCTTGGGGAGCCCTTTATGACCTTGCGTCGGTATTCATTACCTTCGGTGGTGCGTTTGCCACAACCATGATGCAGAACCCATGGGAACTCTCGATTCAGGTGCACAAAATCTATAAATTGGCCTGGCTGAAGAATAACATCGATATCAACCGCTATGTATTGCAGATTGTGTCGCTGTCAGAAATTGCCCGCCGTGAAGGTATTCTCGCTTTGGAAGACCATGTCGACAAGCTTGACAGCAAATTTCTTACAAAAGCGCTGCAGATGATCATCGACGGTACTGACCCTGAAATCGCCAAGCGCGTAATGCGCATCGAAATCGAAGGTCTCGAAGGCCGCCACTCACTCGGCCGTAACTTCTTTGATATGCTCGCGCTCATGGGCCCTGCGTTTGGAATGCTTGGTACGCTGATCGGTCTCGTGGGTATGCTTTCGAGCCTCGGTGGCGATACCTCTGGCCTCGGTAAGGCGATGGCCGCCGCTCTTATTACCACACTGTACGGTTCATTTCTCGCCAACGTTATTGCGATGCCGACGACGAATAAGCTCAAAAGCCGCACCGGCGACGAGGTTTCGCTGATGAACATGCTGCTCGAGGGTGTCATGTCGATTCAGGCCGGCGAAAACCCGAAAGTTATTATGGATAAACTGCTCTGTTTCGTTGATCCGAAAGAGCGCGAAGCGCTGATCAAACAACGTGAAGCCGAGGGTGCCAGCAGCTAATCATGGCAGATAAGTGCCCTCCCTGCGTTCAGGAAGTTCCCCGTTACATGTCAACGTACGGGGACTTCATTACTCTTATTCTTTGCTTTTTTATCGCCATTTACCAGCCACCCGCGCCGATTAAAGTTTCTGAAATGCGCATAATGCTTTCGCCATTTCAGGGTGCGCGCGGTATCATGCCCGGTGGTAACACCCTTTCCAAGCAGAAACTTGAAGACATGGGTTTGACCGTTGAAGCGATGCCTGCCGAGGTCAAAGGCAAGGTACAGTCGAAAGAAAAATTCCAGGTGAAACAGATCTTCGAAGACGAAATCAAGAAAAAGAAAATCAAGATCACCGAAGAAGAGCGCGGTATCGTCATCAGTCTGATCGGCGACGGTTATTTCGCACCCGGCTCGGCAAAGCTCACCGACGAAGGACGGCAGATTCTCACGAAGATATCAGACCTTCTCGCTCGTATGGATTCCTACACTCGTATCGAGGGTTATGCAGACGACGAAATGACTGCACGACCGCAGGGTGAATTCTACGAATCAGCGTGGGAACTCGCTGCACAACGCGCGATCAACGCGCTGCGTTTCCTCGAAGAAAAGAACGAAGTGCCGGCAGAAAAATTATCAGCAGCGACATACGGCAAAACGCGCCAGCTCACGCAGTCGGGCACCCCGGAAGCGCGCGCGCTCAATCGCCGTATAGATGTGATTATTCTTGCGGGCAAAGGCCAGTCGCGTTCGTACAAAGACCCGGCGCTGCCGCAGGGCCGCGTACCGCAGACCGAATCCAGCGTGCCGTAACAACATTACGGCTTAGCTTGCCCTTCGTAAGATTTCAAATACTCCTCGGCGCGTAAAAAATCAGGATTGCGCCTGTAGCCAGTTTTGTTATTCCTTTGAATCACTGCCATGAGTTCCTGCAATTCACGTTTCGCGTCTGCCATTTCCCCTCTCTCTTTATGTAATCCTGAAAGAAAGAAGTATGCCTTTGCCTGATCGGGCTCTACCGATTTGAACTCTTTCATGAGCTCGATGGATTTTTCCTGAAACTGCTGCTGGCTGACAGTAAGAACATCATTGAGCACGCGGTACTGGTTATTGCGCGCGAACCCGGCATAATACATTACCGCGAGTTCGTACTTTACTTTGTTCATCGTCTTATCAAGCGCCAGCGCTTTGAGAAAACTCTGCTCTGATTTGCGCGCATATTCTGGGGGCCAGTTGTGCACGCGCGCGAGGTTTGCGTAGCACAGCCCCTGCCAGTAAAATACGTCGGCCACGGCTTCGCCGTATTCCACGGCTTTTTCCAGATTTTTGATGCACAGCTCGTAGCTTTCCATCAGTGCGTAAGATTCACCTATCTTACGATATACCTTGCCGGTTTTGATGCCGGCGTCGATTTTTTCATTGATGATTTTTTCGTAGCCGGTTATCTCTTTTTCCCAATCGGCGAGCTGATCTTTGCTCGCGGGCCGGCTGCCGTAGCGTTTTTCGAGATGCTTATCTTTTGCTTCTTTGTAACAAGCACCGATTTCGCAGCCCATTGTCGCCGCGAGCGAGAGCAGAACCAAATGCCGGAAAATCACGTCGGAGAAGATGTGACATAATCCAGCTATTTTGTAAACCAAATATTGGGGTTTTGTGTAGTGCTACCGCCGCGTCTGGGCTTACAAAAATGCTAACTCAGAGTTCCTCACTATAATGCGCAGGAAAGGAGGGTATATAGGCTCCGTCACTACTTGATTGTTAAGACTATTGAGGTCCATTTGGATCCAAACGGTCGATTTGTCGCCGAAATCCGGTTATTCATAAGGAAAATCTGACAAAACTTTCTTGGAGGAAACCAATGACAATTAAGACTCTATGTCTCAAGAAGAATTCCAAATACATCTTCCCGATGTTATCATTTTTCTTATCGATAGGTTTGGGTGTCGGATGTCTCAGATATACCCCTGATCCCTACCGTTATGTTCGCGCTGGCCAAGATCTAAATGCAACAGGGCAGGTCATGAGAAGTTATTATTCCCAAATGTCGCAGATCAATGACTTAGGGACCCGCATGGAAGGCGTGCCAATGCGTTTCTTTTTGGCACCCGGACCATATACCTTCACCCTGATGCCGACGTTTTACAGAATGCGCGTTGCTGGGACCCCACAGGTCAAAGTGGAACTGAAAGCCCGCCAGTTACTTGTCGTATGCAGCAATCTGCTGGAAGGGAAGTATATATCTTACACGTTGAGCATAGAGGATTATCCAAAGTTTGATGATGAC
>JAEUSA010000226.1 GCA_016788945.1 Leptospiraceae bacterium | reverse complement strand
GACTGGCCTTCTGGCCGGCGGATAGATGTTGATTTTCCTGTAACCGGCTTTTTTCAGGCAAATTTGCGGGCTGTGCCCCATTGGCTATCGGCAATTAGTGAATATTTCCAGCGGACAGGATTATCTGCACCAAGGGTATTGGAGTTTTTTTCAGGTTTTGGATTTATTTCCCGGATGCACTCTCTCATGAACGATATGTCGATACTAGCTATGGATATCCTGAGCAAGGATGTCGTGAGCAATGTTCACTTCACCGAAAACAACCGAAAAATTGAAAGTAAATTCTCCGAAAATTACCGTGTCACTGACCTTTTCCTTCCCGATCGGATTTCAGACACACTGCAAGACGAGATACTGGCTTTTCAGCCGCAGGTTTTACTAATTAATCCACCTCGTGCAGGCCTGTTGCCTGCGACTTGGCAGAAATTCAGGGAAAAATCGCTGAAAGAATTTTCCGGACCAATCATCTATTCATCATGCGATGCTGCCACGATGGCACGTGATCTCTCCCTATTTCAGGCAGAAGGATATCATTGTAAAGCAATGCAGGCCTTCGATTTTTTTCCCTGGACTCATCACTATGAGACCGTCTCGTATCTGACGAAATCTTCCTGAGTTTACCACCAGAACCAAGGTGGAAAAGAAGCAAAAGTAAAACGCCTGATCACAGGATTTCGCAAGATATTTAGACTTCCTATCTGAACTGACATCCAGCGTTTTATACTCAAGGCCAAGAATACCTCAGTGCGTATGTGATATTTGCTATTCGGCTGTGAAAGTAATCTGGGCAAGTATAACCACAATGCCAGCCTAATGAATGCGGAGACAGTCAGATTGAGTTGCATGGCCGCGAGCTTCAGCAATTTGACATCCTCACCATAAAGACAAATAATGTGACGATGCAATTGCGGCGAGCAGCTAACAGTCTTCTTATTTTCGGCAGCGATCTTTCGAAGCAACGGGAATAGGCGCAGAGTTTGTGGTTCCGCAAGGCGAAATAGGCAAAAACGGGAAATGGATGAATACGTGGTCCGTCTTTTTCGGGCGAGCTGTTGGATAAAGCGCCACATTTTCGGGGTTAATTGCACCTCCCACAGATCACATATGGGTGTCGGTTTGTCCTTCAGGAAGGTTGGTTGTCTTTGGCATTTCATAGGTATCTATATTATAAATACCAGAAAAGTGCGTTTTTTTCTCAAATTTTTGGTAGGAAAAGCTCTGAAATTCCATAGCTGTAACGCTATCGATGTGAAAATTTCATGACCGTATCAACCATCGCGTCAACGCACTCAAGACGTGCCTGCGGACTTATACCGTGCCCCAGATTAAAGACATGCCCGGCGCGGCCGCCGCGCGCTCGCAAAATTTCCGTTGTTTGTTGCCTTACGGCCTCGGGAGAACTTTCTAAGGCAGCTGGATCCAAATTTCCCTGCACCTTGAAATTGGACATTTCGCTGATGCCGACACGCCAGTCAATAGACAGCATCACATCGGTTTCCGCTGCCAGCGCCTTCAGAATATTAATGTGCAGGGACGCTCCTTTATCATAGAGTATCACTGGTGCGATGGGATTAATAGCTGTGACAATCTTTTCGACGTGTGGGAGAACCATTTTACCGTAAACCTCCGGAGAGAGAACGTCACCCCAAGATTCGAACAATTGAACGGCAGATGCTCCCGCACCAATCTGGAGTTTGAGGTACTCGATAGTACAGTCAGCAACTGCCGACATCAGGCTATGGAAATCCCGATCATCGCTCATCATATAAGCACGTGTTCTGTTATGTGTCTTTGAGGTTGTACCCTCGATAAGGTAACTCAGCAGTGTAAATGGTGAAGCGGCAAAACCGATCACCGATTTACTTGCAGGTAAGGCCGTGCGTGTCTGGCGGATTGCCTGGAGAAAAGGCGCAAATTTGTCCGTATTGTTAATGATTCTGCTGCCACTCACTTTTGCGCGTTCTTTTGGGTCACTGCTATGGAATTCCAGCGCTGGACCACCCGTAGCAAAATTGAAGGGGATGTCGAGGCCGTTCAGAATCGTCATAATATCCGCAAAAATCACCGCCGCATCCAGATCAAAACGCTTGATCGGTTGCAGGGTGATCTCGGTAGCTACATCGCCATCGGCGAGCATCTCATCAAAACTGAGCTTTTTCCGGACTTCCCGATACTCGGGCAGGTAGCGCCCGGCCTGGCGCATAAACCATATCGGAGTGCGGTCAACAGGTAACGCCCTTAGAGCACTGTCAAAACGATTGTATTGATTTTCCATAGCTGTCAGCGTTTCAGCGCATATCCTTTTCGCGGAATTGTAATAAAGAGCTCAGGCTCTTTTGGCTCAATTTCGAATATTTTCCTGAACTTGAGAATATAGTTATCCAGATTGCGCGAAGATTCGCCGCGCAGGTCGGTAGAAATCTGGCTCTGCAACTCCTCGCGTGAAATGATCCGGTTGGGATTTTTCACGAAATAGAGCAAGGTGGTGACTTCTGACGGCGTCAGTTTATACTCCTGCCGGTCGCGGATTGCCATGTTCAGCGCAGGATCAAACTTGCCCGCGCCGATCACGAGTTCGCGGTCATCGCCCGCCGACTGCTGGCTTTCGAACTGCGTGAACAAGTTCTGGATTTTCAGTAGCAGGTGCTGCAGATTAAAGGGTTTAACGATATAATCTATGGCGCCGGCGGCAAAGGCCGTGTCCATATGGGTATTCTGCTCTGAGGCCGTGACAAGAATTACCGGCATGTGTCTGCCTGCGGCGCGCAATTCCTTGAGCAGGGTAAGCCCGCTTTTGCCCGGCAGCATGATATCCAACAGCAGCATGTCAAAATCTTGGTCCATTTTTCGCTCGAACTGCTCTGCAGTAAAAAAAGCAGAGGCGCGATATCCTGCTTTTTTGAGATTTTCCGCAATCAGTTCACGGATATTGTCATCGTCTTCGACGATCGCGATGTGGCGGTGTTTCATATCAGGTTGTCCTCAATATCAATTGTGCTGTCGTTGTTCCCTTGCCGTCGTGTTCGAGTAGAAGCCGTCCGCGGGACCTGCGTACGATGCGGCTGGCAAGATACAGTCCGAGGCCGAATCCCGGTCGGTTCTGCACATCGGCACGTACCGAGCGGAAGAAAATCCTGCCGACGCGGCCGAATTCTTTTTTTTCTATGATCTGTCCATGGCTGGTCACGGCGACACGCAGCTTTTTTCCTTCGTGTACGGCTGAAACATCGACAATCGAAGGCGCCGCTGAATACTTAAGCGCATTTTCGGTAAGGTTGCGCACAAGAAAATGGAATAACGGTTCAGCCATGCGGATTGCCAAAGCGGAGTTGGCGGCGGATATTTTGAGGCGGGCACATTCTGCCGGTGAAAATTCCCGTTCGGCGAGTTTTTGCAGATAATCGTTCAGGTTATCAATGGCCGTGCTTTCGTGATTGGCCATGGTGCCCGAAAATGTGGCCGCAAGCCAGCGTATCTGTTGGCCGAGTTTCGCGATCTCGTGCATGCCGGTTTCAATGGCTGTACGGCTTCTGCCTTTGGCGGTCGGTGCAACCGTTTCCAGCGCGAGCGACAAACTCTGCAGGGGTTGTCGCAATTCATGCGTTGCGAGCAGTATTGTTTCTTCCGTCAGGCGCCGGCGTGTGCGCTCTCTGAAATAAATGTAGAGAAAAAAGAAATGGCCCGAGAGCAAAAGGATGATAAAGAAAATCTGTTCATAAGTAACCATTTTTTTCCGATTCTTCAGCCGTTCATCGATGAGTCGGGCCGCATCGGGGTGCAGGCGCTGTGTAGCCGTCGGCAAAAAAATCTGCGCTGCGAGTTTTTCATCCTGTTCGGCGATGTATTTGCGCAAGCCCGGGGAGACTTCCGAATGCCCGGTGGTTTCATTCCGAAAAAAGCCGTATTGCAGTTCAAGATTGCGAATGAGCAGACGTTGCCACCATACGAGCAAAACAACCACCGATAACAGCGAGAACGCCATCGCGAGTATGGAGCCTGAAAACAGGGACAGTCGGGACAGGTTGCGGCGCGATGGCTTCATATCAATTAAAGCCGCTGATTTTTTCCGGCAACTTTTGCACGATTTTTTTCAAGGTAGAAACAAAATATTCAATATGTTTTTTCTTCATCGCCGTGTTGAGAAATCCCACTTCATAAGCCGACGGCGCAAGGTAGATGCCTGCATCGAGCATGGCGTGAAAAATCTGTGCGTAAACCTTGGCGGAGAAACCTTCGATTGCGGTCACGGTGCGCACCGTCTCGCTGTTGGCTGCTTTACGGAATGATAACCAGAACAAAGATTCATCCTGCACGAGCTGGATACGCCAGTCACGCGCGGCAAACAGCGGTTCAATTTCGGCCGCGAAAGCCCGCCTGAGGTGCGTGGCGAGGTCTCGTAGGTAAGAATACGCTGCCCCGTCATGCCGCGCAAGCTCTGACAAAGCCGCAAGGCCTGCTGCCATGGCGAGCGGATTGCCCGATAGAGTCCCTGCCTGATAAACTGGCCCTTTGGGTGCCAGCGCATCCATGATTTCGGCACTGCCTGCGATGGCGCCCACCGGTAGGCCACCGCCGATAATTTTGCCATACGTGATGATATCGGGTATCAGATTTTCGCGGCCGGTATACCCGGTGAAGCCGAGCCTGAATCCACTGATGACTTCGTCAAAGATTACGAGTACCTTGTGTGCCCTTGCTGAGGTTAACAAATACTCAATAAAAGCCCGCCGTTGCAACAGCAGGCCGGCGTTTGCGGGTACGGGTTCGATGATGACGCAGGCGATCTGGTCTGCGTATTTTTTTAGCGCAGCGTCAAAGGCCGCCGAATCATCTAACGGCAAAACGAGGGTATTGCGCACGATGTCTTCGGGTACGCCCGGTGAACTCGCCTCGGCGATGTTTCCTGTCGCGGTGAGCAATCCCGAACCTGCTTTGGCGAGCAGCGCATCGTTATGGCCGTGGTAACAACCCTCGAATTTGATGATGATTTGCCGCCCGGTAATACCACGAGCGAGGCGCAAAGCGGTCATGACGGCCTCAGTACCTGAATTGACGAAACGCAGGCGTTCGGCAAACGGCAGGCGGTCGAGAATAAATTCACCAAGATCGACTTCGGCACGTGTTGTCGCCCCGAAGGTCGAGCCTCGTTTCGCTGCCGAGCGTATGGCCTTCACGACTTTGCGCGGCGCATGACCAAGAATTAATGGCCCCCAGCTGCTGAGAAAATCCACATACTCGTGACCATCGGCGTCGGTGACATAGGTGCCAGCGCCCTGTGCGATAAAGACCGGTTCGCCGCCGACCGAGCGGAACGCCCGCACGGGTGAATTTACACCGCCCGGAAAAACATTCTGTGCGCGCTCCCAAAGTTTGTGGCTTTTTTTATTCTTCACGGCTCTCCCCTTTGCTGATGATTTCCTGCATCTGGCGCTGCATAACCGTGATATCACCCGCAAGCTCGGCAAGGTATTCGCCGATCGTTGCTGCAGCGCTTATGTGGTATGGAACAATTGGCGTTTTAGCGAGGCCCTCTACAGCTGAGACACCAAAACAGGAGGTACGCAGATGCGTTGCCGGAATGCTGAGCGCGTAGCCGGCGAATGCCGCCGCCGCGGCCGCAGAGGGCAGCGCATGGATATACTGCTCAGCAATTTTCGGTTCAGACAACTCAGGAGTCAGCGCGGTGATCTGTGCCGCACTAAGCGTCTGATTGTCATAAATGGAAAGGAAATCCACATTTGGTAGATCTTTCGCCGCGGCGCGCGCTCGCATTTGGCCAGAGAGCGAACCCAACCACAGAATTTTTCCCGTGTATTGTTGCCGAATCGCCTCGATTACCGCTGCGAAGCCTATCTTGTCAGAAACAAAATTTGCCTGCAGACCGAATTCACGCTGCAGTTTAGCCGCGCTGTCGCGTCCGGCGCACCATAAGGGTCTCTGTAGCAGCGCGGTCTGATTTTTCAGCCAGTCGAAGATTGCCGTCGATGCGATGAATACGGCAGCATAGTCGGCGGATTGCGGTAGTGCAGGTTTCAGTTGCCGGGTTTCAAAGGCGGTCACGATTGTCAGTGGAATGGGCGTCGGCTTTGTCGGGGCATTTCCCCACCAAAACACTTTTTCGCTCAAGCCGCGAATTTCGCCGACGATCGCTGCAGTGTCGCGCGATGTTTGGCGCGAAAGAAAAACGGGGTCCGCAAAGCGCACCGGATCAGGTGAAGAATCACGACTGAAGCATGTGGTCACTGCGAAACTATGGGTTTCAGCTACGCGCAGTGCAGAGACGCCGAGCGGAGCATGGCAACCGGTATTGAGCGCGCGCATGACGTCGCGTTCAATCAGCGTGCGCGCCGCAATGGTGCCGTGTTCTTGAAAAACATCTTTCTTCAAGGCGGAAAATTTTGCCGCCGCTGCTTCAGAGAGCTGAAAGGCGAGCACTCCTTGCCCGGGCGCGGTGGGGAAAACAGTTTCGGGAAATTCAATAATGTCGAAATTATTTTCCATGACGGTTCGGAAACGTTGAAGTTCATTCGCCACGTGATCGGCACTCTGGGGTTCGAGCCAGCGTGTATAATCAGGGGGCAGTGTGCTGAATTGTTTCAAGCGGTTAAGCCCCGCGCCAGCGATCAGAATTGCATTAATTCCGTTATCGGCACTGGCCAGTTTATTGAGCCTCGTCACAACGTTGCCGCGCAGCACGCTGGTTCTTGCCTTGGGCAGCGAACAGGCAAGCTGGTGAATACGGCGAAGTGAAGAGGTGCCGATGACAAGCCCGTCACCGTCGGCGCTCCATCGCACATTGCGGCGCAACAGCAGAATATCCGCGCCGGTCGCTTCGGAGAAAAAGAACGGTTCGGCAATACCCGGCACATTTTCAAACGGCAGGTCTTTGAATGAGTGTACCGCGGCGTCGGCTTTGCCCGAAAGTAACGCCTCGTCGAGTTCTTTGGTAAAAAAGGCACGACCTTCTTTCTGTGGCACACGATTGGCAACGACGAAGAGAGGTGCATCCAAGCTCAGGTCGCCCGAGGTCTTCAGCGAACGAATCTGCGGCTGAAAACCGGCAGCGGCCAGCCGCGTTGCCGCATCAATCGTCTGCGCCATGGCGAGCAGCGAATCACGGCTTGCGAGTCTTATCGTGAGATCATCGGGCGACGCCACGCTATCCGGGCCGTTCAGCCGTCGAGCCGGCAATCAGGTCGAGAATCATCTCGCGATGCGAGGCCAGCGCCCGGCGCTGTTCTTTCTTGATGAAGTCATACATGATGCGTTTCTGCTTTTCGTTGAGCGCCGCCTCAGCAGCGAGGCGCTGCCATTCGGCCTCGCTCTGCGTCGATTTGTCGTTCAGGTAACTCTGGACAACACCGGTGTTTTCGCGGTAGAGCAGGTCGAGCCACAACTGATAGATGGCGCGGCGTATGATCGGCGCGGCGCTGGCTGCCGATGCCGCACGCTCCGCGCGGGCAGCATCAGAAAGCTGTTGCAGCGAAGCGAGCGAAATCAGCTGCCGGCCATAACGTTCGGCGACGTCTTCACCGGCATTGGCCGGTAACGAGAGATCGACAATGGCGGCATTGGTATCGATGACTTTGGCTGCGATCAGTCGTTCGCAATCGGCGGCACCCATCAGCGGGTCGCTCACCGATGAGGCCAGAATGACGGCATTGGCAGAAAAATTGAAGCGCAGCGCATGAAAATCATCTTGAGTGATCTGTGAAAAAACCTGCGGGTAACTATCGATCAGCGAGCGCATCTCGGCATTCATCGCCCGGGCGAGATCTTTGCGCACGAGCAGGAACTTATTCACACCGCGGCGCATCGCGAAGCGGGCAACTTTTGCCGACATTTCTGACGCGCCGATCAGAATGAGCGCATCATCGATCGGGTTTAGCCCGCGTTCGGCGATGAGATTATCGACGAGCGTCATCAGCGAGTATGAATTTTCTGAAATTCCCGTGTTGCTGCGGATTTTTTTCTGTGTTTCGAGCACTTTTTTCAACAGCGTCTGCATGCCGGCCGAAAGCCAGCCGGCGCTCTGTGCATGCGCCATGTCGCGTTTAATCTGGCCGGCAATTTGCGTCTCACCGAGCGCGAGGCTTTTGAGGCCGCTGGCAACCGCAATCAGGTGCTCGAGCATGGCTTTTCCCTGAAAGCAGTGCGCGTCTTTGAAAACCATGGCATCAAAAACCGGCGATATTGCGCGCAATGCATCTTCGGCCGCTGCGTCGCCCATACCGTCTTCGAATTCAGCGTAGACTTCAATGCGGTTGCAGGTCGCCATATAGAGCGCCGAGCGTACTCCGGCCGGCAGAGTCGTTTTGCCTGCCTCACCGATGCCGGAATAAAAAGTGCGCGAATCAGGAAACTCAGCAAGGGCCGTCAGCGGATGCGTCGCAATGCTTAGCGAGTAGCCCCGAAAGTTTTCCAGTAACGCGTTCGCGTCCATGTTTGTTGAGGGTAACATCAGAATGCGGGGCAGGGGCAAAACGCAATGGTTATGCAATGTCAGCAAAATGTCATGAAAAAATGCCGCCCAATGGAGCGGATCTGAACCGCGCGCTTACTTTTTTCCGCGTTTTGCGCGTGGCCGTTTTGCTTTGCCTGGCCGCTTCCAGAACCGCATGGCATCCGCAGCACTTTCGACAGCAATTTTGGCCGTACACGGATAAAATTCACAGCGTTTAAGGCGGCATTCGACGCAGGCCACCGGAAACTCGGTACTCAGCAGGTGTTCGCTGAGGCGGGGGGCGCCGGGCAGGGGTAAGGTGCGCCAGCGGCGGGGCGCGGCGCTCTTATTTTGCGGATAAAAACCCGTATGCGGTGTGCCGACGAGTGATGCCACATGCAACGGACCTGACGAATTGCCGAAGAAATGGTAAGCCCCCTTAACCAGCGCCGCAGTCTGTACGAGATTGAGATCGCAGCGCACCGTGACATGCGGAATGCTGCCGAAATAAGAGTGGAGTATCGTTTCATCGTCGCGGTCACCGATTACGATGGTGGGCAGTTTGTTTGCTGACAGGGTTCGCGCCAGCGCTTGAAAGTTTTCGATCGGCCAGACCAGCGCTGTACCCGAGCGCTTGTAGGGATGCATAACAACATAACGTCCACGCGCCAGTTTTGCACTCAGCTCGGGTATTTCGACTTTGGGAAAGCGGAACGTATTGTTCATTTTCAGCGAACGCAGAATCTTCAGATTGAGCTGAAACTCCGACTGTCCCGTTTTGCGACGCGGAATATAGTACCACAGGTTGAAACGGTAAAAGAAGCTCTTTCTGAGCGGCCCCAGCCGGTAGGGTATGCCCGCCTGCTGCGCGAGCGCCGCGCTGCGTTTTTCCGCATAACAAAACAGTGCGAGGTCGAAGCGGTAGGCGGCGACTTCGCGCATCAAATTATAGTATTCGGTTTTTACCTGCAATGCAGGTTTTTTCCGGGTATGCCGCTTGAGCAGGCAACCGGGGTCGAGTACCCAGCCGTCTATTTCAGGCAAAAAAGCCGCCATGCTGTGCAGTGGCCGCGCCGCAAGTACATAGATACGCGCATGCGGCAGTTCAGCTTTAATTGCCGAGATAATCGGCAGCGTCAGAATAAAATCACCGAGACCATCGTTGCGTACAATCAGAATCTTGGGCGGAATCACCTTGCGCAAAAAAATACGCCTCAGGCGCATGCGGCGCCGGCGAAACCCGGAGATCAGTTCAAGAATTTTTAGCAGCATTGCATAAGCCACACTGGTGACGGAACATCACCTATGCGGCTTATTTGATATATTCGGTCATCTTGTACATCGGCAACATGACCGCCGCCATGATCGCGGCGACAATGCCGCCGAGAAAGACGATCATGATCGGTTCGAGTGATTGTGTCATGCGCCTGACCGAGCTGTCAACTTCCGATTCCATAATTTCCGCTGCCTTTATGAGCAGTTCGGCAAGGCGGTCAGTACTTTCACCTGCCGCAATCATACCGCGTGCCATCTGCGGCAAAATCACAGAGTTTCGCAGCGATTCACGCAAAGACGAACCTTCTTTGATTTGCTGCGAGGCGGAGTTCAGCTCATCGATAAAAATCGAATTCGTAATCGTGCCTGCAACGATCTTCAGCGCGTCGAGCAGCGGTACCTGACTTTCGACCAGAATACCGAGGTTGCGGCAAAACAATCCCACCTGAATGCGGCGCAACAGCCCGCCAAAAAAAGGAATCCGCATGATCATTTTGTCGGTTTTATGCCTGCCCTCAGGCGTCTTGCGGTAACGCACAAACGCGTACACACCGCCGAATGCCGCGAGAATCATCACATGCCAGAACGACGAAAAGAACCGCGAGAGCCCGATGACGATGCGCGTGATCAGCGGCAGTTCTGCCTTAAAGCCGCTGAACAGGTCAGAAAGCTGCGGCACGACAGATGTCATGAGGAAAAATACCACGCCAACCGAGATCAGCAGCATAAACATCGGATAAATCATTGCGGTGATGGCGCGCGCCTTGAGCTCTTCATTGCGCTCCTCGAGATCGGCAAGCCGTTTGAGCGTCGGTTCATAGTTACCCGTCGCTTCGCCGACGCGCACCATACTTTCGTAGACGGGCGGAAACACATTGGCATGTTTATTCATCGCCTCGGAAAGCGATTTGCCCTCAATCACCTGCTGTTTCATTTCCTGAATGATTTTTTTCAGGTGAATGTTTTCTGTCTGTTCGCCGATGTCGCTGAGTGCTTCGTTGAGTGGAATTCCCGCACCCAACAACGTGCCCAACTGGCGCGCAAAAATGCCCGCATCTTTGCGTTTGATACGGTAAAGAATATTGCTCAAGAAAGGAAACAGTTCGCGGTCGCGTTTTGCCGAGTCTTCGCGCAGGGTCTTTACATAAAAGCCCATTGCCTTGATTTTCTGCGTCGCAGCTTGCGGTGACGACGCTTCGATGACGTCGGTTATTTTCTGTCCTTTGGGGCTGAATGCTGTGTACTGGTAGTGCGGCATCGTATTTACTTAAGCGCGGCGAACGTTCGGCGGAAACGCAGATCCGCCTGACTTCCCATCAGGTTATTCTCATTGCCTCGTCAAGCGAGGTAACGCCGGCGACGACTTGGCGAAGCGCCGCATTGCGCAGGGTGATCATTCCTTCGGCGATTGCCTGTTTCTTGATATCGTCGAGAGAGGCGCGGTTGAGAACCATGTCGCGCAGTTTACCCGTCATTGGCATAAATTCATAGACCCCGAGGCGGCCCCGGTAACCGGTGTTCATACATTCTTTACAGCCGCGCGGCTCATAAATCCGTATTTTTCCCGTAGGCGCTTTCGTACCTTTGCCTTTCTTATCGATATGGTGGTGCATGCCGAGTGACTGTAGTATTTTAGCGGTGGTGCTTTTCTCTTTTCTGCAATGCGGGCACAGGCGACGGACAAGGCGCTGCGCCATGATGCCGCGGCAGGTTGACGTTACCAGAAACGGCTCGATACCCATGTCGAGAAGTCGGGTAACAGCCGAAGGGGCATCGTTCGTATGCAAAGTAGAAAAGACAAGGTGACCGGTGAGCGACGATTGTATTGCGATGCGCGCGGTTTCTTCGTCGCGAATCTCACCGACCATGATCACGTCAGGGTCTTGACGCAGAATGGAACGTAACCCTTCGGCGAAAGTAAAGCCGATCTTCGAGCGCGCCTGCACCTGACCGATACCCTCGATCTGGTATTCAATCGGATCTTCCACAGTGATAATATTGCGCTCTGGGCTGTTGAGCCTTGTCAGCGCAGCGTACAATGTCGTTGTTTTACCAGAACCCGTGGGGCCGGTAATCAGTACAATGCCGTTGGGGTGATTGATCGTCTCGATGAACAGTTCATAGGTCTCTTTTTCAAAACCGATGTTGGCAAGGTCATACTTGGCGGCGGTACGGTTCAACAGACGCAGCACGAGGCGTTCACCGTGCTGTGTGGGAAGCGATGACACGCGTATGTCGATGTCGTTGCCGCCGAAGCGCAGGCGAATGCGGCCGTCCTGCGGCAGGCGGTTTTCAGCGATATTCAGGTTCGCCATGATCTTGACGCGCGAGATGACGCCGTTTTGCACCGATTTTGGTGGCGACATCATTTTGTGCAAAATACCATCGATACGAAAACGGATAATAAACTCTTTTTCTTGCGGTTCGAAGTGTATGTCTGAAGCTTTTTCGTTGACCGCATTCGACAGAATCATGTTCACAAGTTTGATGATCGGTGCCTGATTGGCGAGTTCGGTGGAATCCTGCAGGTCCTGAATGTCATCTAAAATCTCGAGGCCTTCGCCCATTTCGAGATCGCTGTCTTCTGCCCGGCTCTTGGCTTCGTAGATATTATGAATCAGGCGCAGAATTTCGGTTTCGCGCGTGAGTATGGGCACGACGTCGTAGCCGATGAATAGCAGCCTGAATTCGTCGAGTGGATGCAGAATCGACGGGTCAGTCATCGCGATCTTGATTTCGCGGTCTTTCAGGTAATAGGGTACAACACGGTATTTCTGCACGAATTTGAGGGGTACGCGTTCAACGAGCTCTTCGATGTCATGCGGCTCGAGTTTTTCGGCATACTCCATCTCATACTGTTTCGAGAGCGCTTTGAGTGCGTCTTCTTCTGAGATGAGTCCTTTTTTGATGAGAATCTGGCCCAGTTTATAGGCCGATTTTCGCTGCAATGTCAGAGCCTTTTTCAGCTCGTCTTCTTCGATTAATCCTTCTTCGACAAGAATGTCACCAAATCTGCGCATGCGCTTAGTCTATGCGGCCGCGTTTTTGTTCCCTGATCTGGTCTTGCCGTAGTTCTTCGGTAACTTTGTCGGCGAGAGCGCGGTTGGTGAGAATGTGCGGAGTGATAAATACCATCAGATTTTTACGAGTGCTGTCTGTGCCGATGCGCTTGAACAGATAGCCGATAAGCGGCAGATCGCCCAGAATTGGTACCTTTTTCATCGCCGTGTTGCGGTTGTTGCTGATAAGGCCGCCGATGACAATGGTCTGGCCGTCTTGCACGCGCACAAAGGTTTTGATATCTTTCTTGCTGATGATCGGGTTGCCTGACGAGGCGTCGGTGCCGCTGACGTCTTTGATTTCCTGAAACAGATTCAACGTGATCATGCGGTTCTTGTTCACTTGCGGAGTGAATTTGAGTTTCACACCGGTAGGCCGGTATTCGAAGCTCTGCGACTGGTTGATGCCGCCAACCGCGGTGGTCAGTGTGTTGACGCGCACCGGTTGGTCTTGACCGACGTTGATTTCCGCTTCTTGATTGTCGAGTGTGAGCACCTGCGGCGCTGAAACGACGAGCAGGTTCGATTTACCGACATGCGCGTTGAGTATGCCGAGAATGCTCGTAATAGAATCATTCGCGAAGGTTAATGTAAAACCGGGTAACGAAGACGGCTTGCCAGTATTGATG